>NZ_OY760065.1:2500-5000 GCF_963662885.1 uncultured Pseudodesulfovibrio sp. | reverse complement strand
AAGATCTTTTGATAAAAACACATATGAAGAAGGAAGCGATTTATCACAAAGGAGATTTTTGCGCAGAATAGGCAACAATGGTTTGAGATGCTCGCGCGCCAGGGAGACACGAGGAGAGACTACAAAGGGAAGAAGTTGGGATTTCGAGCGAAGCGCCGACACTGTGCGTCAAGGAAGATCTCTCAGTTGTGCAAGAAACACAAAAAGCCCTCAGTCGATTGACTGAGGGCTTTTGAAATATTCCTTGGCGGCGACCTACTTTCCCACACGCTACCATGCAGTATCATCGGCGATGGAGGGCTTAACTACCGGGTTCGGAATGGGACCGGGTGTACCCCCTCCTCCTTGGCCACCAAGAAAATTTTGGCGAACCGGAGTTCGGAATATATTAGTAAATAGGGGAAGAGAGAATTCCATTAATTGTTAAATAAGCCGCACGATCTATTAGTACTGGTCAGCTGAACAACTCACGTTGCTTACACCTCCAGCCTATCAACCTTGTAGTCTTCAAGGGATCTTCAGGGACATATAGTCCAGGGAGAACTAATCTTAAGGCTGGCTTCCCGCTTAGATGCTTTCAGCGGTTATCCGTTCCGAACTTAGCTACCCTGCAGTGCCACTGGCGTGACAACAGGAACACCATAGGTTCGTCCACCCCGGTCCTCTCGTACTAGGGGCAGACCCTCTTCAATTCTCCTACGCCCACGGAGGATAGGGACCAAACTGTCTCACGACGTTTTAAACCCAGCTCGCGTACCACTTTAAACGGCGAACAGCCGTACCCTTGGGACCTGCTTCAGCCCCAGGATGTGATGAGCCGACATCGAGGTGCCAAACCGCGTCGTCGATGTGAACTCTTGGACGCGATCAGCCTGTTATCCCCGGCGTACCTTTTATCCTATGAGCGATGGCCCTTCCATTCGGAACCACCGGATCACTAAGACCAACTTTCGTTCCTGCTCGAGATGTCTCTCTCACAGTCAAGCTCCCTTATGCCTTTGCACTCAACGGCTGGTTTCCAATCAGCCTGAGGGAACCTTTGCAAGCCTCCGTTACATTTTAGGAGGCGACCGCCCCAGTCAAACTACCCACCAGACACTGTCTCCACACCGGATAACGGTTATGGATTAGATACCTAAGTAATAAAGGGTGGTATTTCAAGGTTGACTCCACGCATACTGGCGTACACGCTTCAAAGTCTCCCACCTATCCTACACATTATTAATCAAATACCAATGTCAAGCTGCAGTAAAGGTGCACAGGGTCTTTCCGTCCTTCCGCGGGTACCCGGCATTTTCACCGGGAATTCAATTTCACTGAGTCTCTGGTTGAGACAGCGGGGAGATCGTTACGCCATTCGTGCAGGTCGGAACTTACCCGACAAGGAATTTCGCTACCTTAGGACCGTTATAGTTACGGCCGCCGTTTACTGGGGCTTCGATTTAAAGCTTCGACCGAAGTCTAACCTCACCTCTTAACCTTCCAGCACCGGGCAGGCGTCAGTCCCTATACATCGTCTTACGACTTAGCAGAGACCTATGTTTTTAGTAAACAGTCGCCCCCCCCGATTCCTGCGTCTCAAATCCACTCGCATAGTCAAATGGTCATGGATTCGAGCACCCCTTCTCGCGAACTTACGGGGTCATTTTGCCGAGTTCCTTAACCAGAGTTCTCTCAAGCGCCTTGGTCTGCTCGACCCACCTACCTGTGTTGGTTTGCGGTACGGTATGCATACGCTAAACTTAGGAGCTTTTCTTGGCAGCATGGACTCAACGGCTTCAGTCAGTTTAATGACACGGCATCACGTCTCAGGCATATAGAATCGCGGATTTGCCTACGACTCAACCCTACACGCTTGCACCGGGATATCCAACACCCGGACCGCCTATCCTCCTGCGTCCCTCCATCGCACACGTATACATGTACAGGAATATTAACCTGTTTCCCATCGACTACGCATTTCTGCCTCGCCTTAGGGGCCGACTTACCCTGGGAAGATTAGCTTTACCCAGGAAACCTTAGGTTTACGGCGAATAAGTTTCTCACTTATTTTATCGTTACTCATGCCAGCATATTCACTTCTCATTAGTCCAGCATACCTCACGGTACACCTTCGTCCCATCTGAGAACGCTCCCCTACCGCTCATAGTAAACTATGAACCCAAAGCTTCGGTACAATGCTTAGCCCCGTTACATTTTCGGCGCAGAATCGCTAGGCCAGTGAGCTATTACGCTTTCTTTAAAGGATGGCTGCTTCTAAGCCAACCTCCTGGATGTATCAGCAACTCCACCACCTTTCCCACTTAGCATTGATTTAGAGACCTTAGCTGTTGGTCTGGGCTGTTTCCCTTTTGGCCACGGGCCTTCGCACCCATAGCCTGACTGCCACACATCATTTACCGGCATTCGGAGTTTGAAAGGGGTTGGTAACCTGGTGGGGCCCCTAGCCCTGTCAGTGCTCTACCTCCGGCAAACTAATGTGACGCTATACCTCAATATA
>NZ_OY760064.1:300000-543542 GCF_963662885.1 uncultured Pseudodesulfovibrio sp. | reverse complement strand
GACCACGGGGGTGACCTTGGTCGGGTCTTCGCTGAGTCCGAGCACGTCCTGGACAAAGGCGGCGTCCTCGTCGCCGAGCTTGCCGTCTATCTCCATGGGCATGGCTCCGACCGGCTTCATGTAGCCCACGTTGTACCCGTCTTTTTGCAGGCGCATGCCCAGGCCCATGACGATCATGTTCTTGCCCGAGTATCCGGTTGTAGAGCCTATGTAGAGTCCAGCCATGCCTTATGTCCTCCTGGGGTGTGATGCGCGGGGCGGATCGGCGTCGCCCCATTTCCTGTTATTATATGAGACCGTGAAAAATGTCCAAACGTCAAATGGGACCGACGGTGATGCGCATTGTCGGTGACGAAGGCCCCTTCCGCGTCCACCAGGATCGGGTTGAGCTCGGCCTCGCGGATTTCCGGGAAGTCGTCGGCCATCTGCGACATGGACAGCAGGATGTCCTCGATGGCCGTGAGGTTCACGGGTTCGCCGCCGCGCACGCCCCGGAGCAGGGGGAACGAGCGGATCTCGCGGACGATGTCCTGGACGTCGTGCAGGGCGAGCGGGGCCAGCCTGTAGCTGACGTCGCCCAGCACCTCGGCGGACGGTCCGGCCATGCAGAAGGAGATGAGCGGGCCGAACTGCGGGTCGCGGGTGAACCGGATGACCACCTCGCGCGTGTTGACCGGGCCCATGGTCTGGACCAGGCAGCCCGCGATGTAGATGTCGGGCCGCTTGCGTTGGGCGCGGGCGGTGATGGCCAGCCAGGCGTCGCGCACCTCGCGCGGGGTGTGCAGGTCCAGCGCCACGCCGTCCACTTCGCCACGGCTGGACAGGTGCGGGGATTCGATCTTGAGGGCCACGGGGTAGCCCATCTTCTTGGCCGCGCGCACGGCCTGTTCCGAGGTTCGCACCAGCCGGGTCTCGGGCACGGGCAGCTCGTAGGCGGCGGCGATGTCCATGGCGTCGGCAAAGGGCAGTTCGGTCAGGCCGATGTTGAGGGCGTTCTCGATGGTCCGTTCGGCCCGTCCCTTGTCGCGGCGGAAGCAGACCTCCACCGGGTAGGGGCGGTTTTTCCAGCGGTAGTGGGCGAGCATGGCGGAGATGGCCCGCACGGCGGGTTCGGGGTAGCCGTAGCAGGGGATGCCCGCCTTGAGCAGCATGTCCCGGCCGGGGCCGATCCTCTCGTCGCCCATAAAGCTGGCGAAAATGGGTTTGGCGCAGGTCTTGGCCACGTCGATGACCGCCTGGGCGGTCTCCACGATTTCGGCGGAGGCCGTGGGCGTGAGCAGGACCAGGATGGCGTGGGTGAGTTCGTCCTCGGCCACGGCTTCGAGGGTGGCGCGGTACCGTTCGGCCTTGGCGTCCCCGATGATGTCGATGGGGTTGTATATGGACGCGAAGGGCGGCAGGACCTCGGTCAGTTTTTCCAGGGTGGTCAGGGAGGGGCGGGCCAGGTTCAGCCCGGCGTCCTCGCAGGCGTCGGCGGCCAGGATGCCGGGTCCGCCGGAGTTGGTGACCACGGTCAGGTTCGGCCCTTCGGGCAGGGGCTGGGCTGCGAAGGCCCGCGCCAGGTCGAACAGCTCCTCCAGGCTCTCCACGCGGATGATGCCCGCCTGCTTGAAGGCGGCGGTGGCGGCCTCCACGTTGCCGGCCATGGCGCCGGTGTGGCTGGATGTGGCCCGCGCGCCCGCCGGAGTGGTGCCCGCCTTGATCATGATGACCGGCTTCTTTTCGGTCACCAGGCGCGCCCTGGACTGGAACTTGCGCCCGTCCTCCACGGATTCGAGGTAGCCGATGATGACCTTGGTGTCCGGGTCGTCGCCCAGCGCCTCCAGCACGTCCGCCTCGGAGACGCCCGCCTTGTTGCCCAGCGAGATGAACTTGGAAAACCCGATGGATTCGCCGTCGGCCCAGTCCAGGATGGCGGCGCAGAGCGCTCCGCTTTGGGAGAAAAAGGAGATGGACCCCTTGGCGGGCATGGCCTGGGCGATGGTGGCGTTCAGGTCGATGCCGGTGTTGATCAGTCCCAGGGTGTTGGGGCCGAGCAGGGTGATGTTCCTGCGCCGGGCCAGTTCGGCCATCTCCATCTCCATCTCGAACCCGTCGCGGCCGGTTTCGCGGAACCCGGCGGTGATGACGCAGACGGCGTCCACGTGGGCGTCGGCCAGCTCGCGCATGGCCTGCAGCACCTGCTCGCGCGGGAGCACGATGATGCCAAGGTCCGGCGGGCGCGGCAGATCGGCGGCCGTGGGATATGCCTTCAGGCCGAGAATTTCTCCACCTGCGGGATTGACGGGAAAGATTGTCCCCCTGTACCCTCCCGAAATCAGATTCGACAGCAGGACGTGACCGAGCTTGATCGGGCTGCGTGACGCGCCGACCACGGCGATGGACGCGGGGCTGAAGAGTTCACTTAAATGGGCGTCTGGATGCATAGATAAGGGGGTTGAATGGATACCGCTGAGCTACAGGATTGTATCCACCATAGGTTTGCCCAAGTCAAGTTCCTGGAGAACGCGCTTACGCACTCCTCGTTCGCCAATGAGCAGGACGGAAACGACGATAACGAGAGGCTGGAATTTCTGGGCGACGCCGTGCTGGAGTTGTGCATATCCGAGGAAGGCTTCAGGCGGTATCCCACTGCCCAGGAGGGCCAGCTGACGCGCATCCGCTCGCAGCTGGTCAAGGAGCAGTCCCTGGCGGCCATCGCCCGGGACTTGAAACTCGACAAATACATCCGGCTGGGCCGCGGCGAGGAATTGCAGGGGGGCCGCGATCGCGACGCCCTGCTTGCCGACGCTTTCGAGGCGCTGCTTGGTGCGGTCTTTTTGGACGGCGGGTTCGACGTCGCCCGGCGTACGGTGCTCGCCGGGAATCGTGCGGGCATAGTTCTTCACGATGGCCCACGTGGCATAGGTGCTGAACTTGAAGCCGCGGGCGAAGTCGAACTTCTCGACCGCCCGGATCAGCGACATGTTGCCGTCGCTGACCAGGTCAAAGAACTCCTCCGTGGGGCCGACGCGGCGCTTGGCGATCGACACCACCAGACGGAGGTTTGCCCGGATCAACTCGTTCTTGACCGCCACCGACTGCTCGTAGAGCCGCTCGACCCGGTCCATCAGGGCCGCAGCCGGGTGCTCGGCGTCAAGCTCGCCGAGCAGCCGCGACGCCTTGTACTTCAGGTAGTTCATCTTGCGGAACAGGTGGGCCTCCTGCTCGCGCGACAGCAGGGGCACCTCGTAGAGGCTGGCCAGGTAGGTCGGCAGGTTCGCCGGGCGGCGGGCCTTGCGCGGCGGGCCCTCGTCGGCCGGCATCGGCGCGAGGATCTCGCGCTCCTCGGCCGGCGAGACCCGCTCGAACTGCTCGTTGGGGATGTAGTCGAGCGGCAGTTCCCGGATCCGCTCCAGGCGCGTCTCGGCCAGCACGCGGTACACGCTCGTCCGCGAGCGGTCGAAGTGGCGCCCGATGGCCTCGACCGACTGGCCCCGGCGGTAGCGGCGGTAGATCTCGTGTCGGGCCTCGTCCGAGAGTGGGCCGCCGTCGGCCGGCAGGATCGCCTCCTCGGGACGGGCTTCGTCGTGCTGGCGCAACACGTAGCGAACGGTCTCGACGCTGCGGCCGATCTGCTCGGCCACCAGCCCGACGATCCGCGCGGGGGCCTCGCCCCCGGCGATCAGCTCCCGGGCCAGGGCAACGATCTGGTCACGCTGCTCGTCGGTCATCTGGGTGAACTGCGCAGCCCGCTTCACCCGGCCGCGGTTGTGGCGGACGAAGCGTTCCACGGAACTCATCAGGAACCCGACCCGCTTGCGGCCGTCGATCAGGAATCGGCGTCCCACCAGCCCCCCGTCGCGGCGCCACCGGGTGATCGTCTTGGTCGAGACGTTCAGCCGCCGGCTCAGGTCCTCGAGCGTGAATACCGGCTCGCCGGCCTCCTCGGCCGCCAGCCCGGCCGCGTCGGACAGGTCCTCGACGAACATCTGCAAGTCGCGGCGGGCGTCGCGCCCGCTGATCGGCAGGGCCGGCAACGGATCGACCTGGCCGCTAAGCCGCGAATAGAGGTAGCGGTTCGTGTAGGTTTCTTCCGGGTTCAACTCGCCCAGCAACCGCTCGGCCAGGTCGGCCTTGGCGATCTGCAAATCGCCCGGCGCATGGCCGACCAGACGGTCGCGGAGCCGACGGATTTCTTCGCTGGTATACTCGCTGCGCATCACTCACGCCTTTCGAGGGCAACGCCCTCACTCCGGGTAGTTCCGGTTAACACCTCGCGGCGGTAGCCTCACGGCCGCGCTGGGCGGCCCCGCCCTGCCCCAAATACTGAGATGTTTTAGTAACCCCGAGGTTACAAAAATCGGTCTCGGGGTGTCACGATTCTGCGTCCTATACGGATTCGTCCCCTCTGGAGTTCACGGACACCAGAGATTCGGGATGGTTCGCCAAGGGGCGGAGACGCTCGAAGCGCACCGCCCGCTGCCCATCGCTTTAGGGGTCCAGGCGACCAAACCCACCATCTATAACCCCCATTTTCATGTTTTTGTGCAACAGAAACTCGGTTTTTCCAGCGATACCCCCTGTTGGAATGGGTACACTTCCTCCACCACACACCACCGCGGCGGGGTCGGCGTAGCCAAGGTGGCGGCCAGAGGGGTTCCGGCGGGGGGTGTTAGCCAGGTGAGAGAGTGGGCCCGGGCGGCACTGGGCCGCGCGAAGGGGCTTCTCTTCGACGGAATCGGGTGATCGCCGTTTTGTTCCGTCCGACCGTGAGCCGTCTCAGACAAACGCCCATCCCCTGTTCGTCTTCTTGCGACTCTTCGTGTTCTTCGTGGCCAGTCCGCCCTCGCACGCCCAGGCCAACCGCCGGGGTGGGAGATGGCCACGAAAAGCGCGAATAGAGCACGAAGAGTCAGCCAGTCCATCCGCACCCAATGAGTTTTTGGTCAACAGGTTTTCGGTTCTTCCAGTGCTTCGGCTCCGGCGAGGGGGCAAACACGAGGGGGTATCTTGCCGTAGCCTTCCAAAACAGGCCGGTTGCGACGCGCGGTCCGATGGCCGTGGCTTTGCGAGCCTGTCCTGTCGAATTGCCCATGATCCGTCCGTCCTGGCGTGGACTACGTTACCGTCACTTGTCCTACCAATAGCGCAAGGACGATTCCAACCCAAGAAGTGGGCCACCGTTGGGACGGGAGATGGCCACGAAAAACACGAGAAGGCACGAAGAGTCCCTGTGGCGATTCCAGGGCATGTTGTGTTGTGGAGACCGGCCTTCCGGGAGATATCACGCGCAAAGAAGAAACGGCGCAACACGGTTTGAAATCGGCGGGACCTTCGGTGGGGGGAATGGGAAAGATGGGAAGAGGGGAAGAGAAGGAGCGGTGATTTCAGTAGCACTTCGGCCGTCTGAAGCAATGGACCACGGATGACGCGGATGGCACGGATGAAATAGAGGAGGACGACCCTGGCACGATCATCGCCAACTCACCAACTCATCCGTGTTCTCCGCGAAATCCGTGGTTTGCCTCATTCGGCTGAACAGATACCGATTTCACAATCCTCTCTCAGGGCGTTTCTCCACTTCCCCTGTTCCCTCCGTCACACGGCCGCCCGATCCCAGGGCCACCGATCCCCCGCCCCGATCGAAGCGATTAGCGTTTATCAGCGCGAATTAGTACGTCCTAAACCCACGGCCTATGGCCGTGCGACCCTGGGGGCTTAGCCGTTCCGGCGTGCCCCCTTTCAACAAGACAATACGGGATGAACTTGGCTGAGCAGACAAGCGGGAACATACTGGTCGCTGCCACTGCGGCAGCGGCGGAAACGTGGAGCGAGAACAGACTGAACGATTCGAGTAGCAGTCGCACTATAAACCTCGGCCCCAGCGGGGCCTTCGATCACGTAACCGCCCCGCTTAGCGGGGCAGGCCAAAGCCACGCCCCATGGGCGTGGTCGATTACTGTTCCCCCACTTTCCTTTGCGCCCTGGCGCCTTTGCGTGAGATCATTCGACCTGGCAACCCTCGCAATCGGGCAGAACAGAACCGGGGCCAACTCGCCATCCGAAGTTGCCGCGTTTTGCGCAGCCCAGGGCTGGGCTACTTGTACTTGTCGACGAACGCCTGTGCGTCTGGCGTCTTCAGTTCCTCGGCGAGTTTCAAGGCCCTCTCGTTGTATCCAAGCCCTCGCAGGACGTGGCAGCGGGCCAATTGCGCCGCGTCTCGCTCGGGGCCGGCCTCCACGTCGCGCAGGAAGGCGACAATCTCGGCGTCCACGCGGTTCAGGCCGTACCGTCGCGCCTCGCCCTTAGCACAAGAAGCCCGCGAATACTCGTATTCGATGAGCGACAATCGCAGCGACCGGCGTATTCCTTGGCACGCATCCCCCATTCGCGACAGATCGTCGATCAGTTCCTTGGCCGCGTCTGGATCGATCCCAGCCCCTCTCAGACCATGGCAGCGATTCTGGTGTGCGGTGTCATCGTTCCATTTGGCGTAGAGGGCTTCCAGTCGAGATTGAACCTCCTTCGGTGGTGCAACAACTTCGACTTCGTAAGGGCCGAGCACCGTAGAAATGGTCCGGTACAGCAAGGCGTTCTCTTTCTTGTCGAAGAGACGCCGGCGGGATCTGCCTGTCTCATATAGCTCGCGCCGCACTCTTTCCAGGCTGATGTAGCGCAGATAGAACCGATACTTCCCCGGCTTGCCGAACCCGATTCCTGACCTCCACCCAAGCACTGGCAGTTCCATTGGGCCCCGCCAGAAGGTATGTACCGCGTTCACCGGAATCCTGAACACAACTTCCCCGCCCGGCGGAATCTTGACCGCACGCCCGTGGAACAGGTGGGGGCGAGTGCGTTGTAGACTGTGGCACTTATTGACGTCGTAGATCATTGTCAGCGGGCCCCACCTTCCTCCGCCATCCGTCTCTTCCCATCGACTGACCCACAGGCCCAGCGTCGATACGTGCAGGCCGTTGCCCGGTGGGCTCATCATGATGCCGTGGTCGTCTTGGGTGTTGGTGTTTCGGACCGTGAGTTCTCCCACGATCGTCTCGCCGAGCACATATCGCGGCTTCTCCAAGCGGAATTCCCACTTGGTCAACTCCTGAGCCGTCACGGCGAGACGGCCCTTCCAGTACCTCCCGAACCACTCGGGGACCTGGTGAATCGGGTGGTCTTCCGGCAGCGGCTCCGCCGTCAGGGCGACGGACGGCAGGACGAGAACGACCAGACAGCAAGTCGTGCAGCGAATGAACATTGGATGGGCTCCTGCTCGACGGGCGGCGTCGGTTCCATCTCATCGGAGAGAACGTAGTCCCGAAGGGACGGCCGTTATTAGCCAGGGGCGTTAGCCCCTGGACAGCAGGCCGGCCTCGGTCAATCGAGCCCCGCGAGGGGCGACACCGACGTCCTACCGCCCCTTGCGGGGCTTCGACGATTCGGCTTCTCCCTTCTGTCCCAGGGGCTTACGCCCCTGGCTATTGACGATCGCCCCTAGCGGGGCTGGCCAACGCAACGCCCTCAAGACGAGACCGACCCGAATCGACGACGCGACATTGCGACCAATGCGCTACGTTCCGAGCAACCCACGTAGCGTGTTCCGAACGGTAGCGCATTCACTCCTTCGACTTGCCCTGCTTGTCGACACCGTGCGGATTCTTCAAATAGTAATGATACCCGTCCTCGGCCCCGGCGAGCAAGTCGGGCACGCCGTCGCCGTCCCAGTCGACGACCGTGGGGCTGGTGGTGTGGCCGGCCAGGCGGCGGGTGTCCAACGGGCCCATCGGCCGCAGGACCGTGCGGTCGGCGTCGCCGGCGATGTTCTTGTACCAGTCGACCGAGCGGCTGTTCACGAGCAGGTCGACCCGCCCGTCGCAGTCCCAGTCGGCCAGGCACAGCTTGCGCCGGCCGCTCCGCCCTGCCCTGCCCCCGTTGAGTTGCAGCGCGTCGCCCTTCTCGTCGACGAACACGCGCCGCGGCGGGAGCAGCACGAGCTTCCCGTCCTGTTTCTTGCGCTCGTACAGGGCCAGGTAGCCCTCCGTGTCGAGCATCACCAGGTCGCACAGCCCGTCGCCGGTGAAGTCGACGGCCAGCGGCGTGGTGCGCCACTGGGTGGCCAGTTCCTTGCCTTTCGGGTTCCACCAGTTCCACTCGGGCTTGGGCGGGGCGCCGGGCCACTCGACCTCGATTGGCCGGGCGGCCTCCAACTTCGGTTTCTGGCGCGTTCCGGCGTTGCGATACCAGAGGACTTTGCCCCAGATCGAGTTGACGACCAGATCGGGCAGCGCGTCGCCGTCCCAGTCGGCCACGCTTAGCGTGGTGTATCCCCACTTGGTCTCGCAGGGTCCCTGGATCGAGCCGCTGGGGCCGGCCTCGATGCGCAGGACCTGGCCGCCGGCCTCCAGGCGCTTGGGCGCGGCCCAGCGGGGCGGGCAGCCGCCGTCGAGGTTTTCGATGAACCCGACGTAGCCGGCCGTGTTGCCGCAGACGAGGTCCTCGTCGCCGTCGCCGTCCCAGTCGAACGAGACCGGCGTGACCAGGGCGCCGAACTTGACGTCGTCGGCCTGTTGGCGGAAGAAGACCGGCGCCGCGAAGACCGGCATCCGCTCGACCACCCGGCCGGTGTTCTCGATCAGGGCCACGCGGCCGTCCTCCTGGCCGACGACCAGGTCGACGTCGCCGTCGGCGTCCCAGTCGACGGCCACCGGCACGATCATGCACAGGTCCATCCGCAGCGGCTTGCCGTTGCACTCGATGAACCGCCCGGCAGCGTACTTGGGCTCGGTCCGCGTGCCCGTGTTTTCAAACCAGGTCAGCTTGTCGATGAACTCGCCGCAGATCAGGTCCAGGTCGCCGTCGCCGTCGAAGTCGGCCAGGTTGGGCGAAGGCATCCCGTAGACGTCGACCGGCCGGCCGCCGGCTTCGACCTTCACGGGCTTGGCATACTCGGGCTCCTTGGTCGTGCCCGTGTTGCGCAACAGGTAGACGTAGCCGTGCAAGGGGCCGCGGGTCCAGTTGCCCTGGGCGTCGAAGGCATCGTCGCCGGGGGCTGATGACAACGCTGGAAACCAGCAGCATGTGACACCACATGAACAAAATCAGGCTGGCACCGGACAGCATTTGCAGCCAATCCAACGCGCCATCCCACTTGCCGGATTTGCCAGCTGGTGCGTAACTTATGGACATTCATTCCTCCGTTTGGTTGAACACAGAAGCACCCTAGACAATCACTTTGGAACGTAGTCTTGAAAAAAGAAATTTGTCAATATCTCCAAGCGCATCACAAGGGCTCTCTCTCCCGCCGCAGCCCCCGCCATCCTTGAAAAAAGGTATTGATTGCGCGGTCAACCAAGCGCCCGTACCCGGTCAGTCCTTTTTTCGTGAATGTTCAAAAAAACTCCCGTCCGGAAGAACACCTGGGAAAAAATGTCCGATTCCGGTTGCCCGCTTTTCAGGTTTCCATTTCCAGCCGCGTCGGTTAGGGTATTTGACCGCTCAGGGCACGAACCCCGGCGAAACTTGCCAGCCGGGCAATCGGACTTATCTTATTTACCGCACGAAACAGTATTTTCATGTCTAATCCAGAGAGAAAGACCATTTTATGGAGTTTTATCCATGTTCCGAAAACTATTATTGCTTGCGGGGCTTGCACTGCTCCTCGTGGGCTGCAAGACAACATCCATGAATAACCGTACCGAAACCGTTCCGACCTCGGCCCAGGCGACCGCCAAGGCGGCGTCCCTTCCCACCCTGGACGGCTCCGATCAGGCAGCCACGCACATCGTCAAGCTGAAGAACGGCCTGACCGTGCTCATCAAGGAGGACGACCGGTTCCCGCTGGTCAACGTCCGCCTGTACGTACATGCGGGCAGCGCCTACGAGACCCCTGACATTGCGGGCATCAGCCATCTGCTCGAACACATGGTCTTCAAGGGTACGGACAAACGAGGCCCCGGCGAAACCGCCCGGCAGATCGAATCCGTGGGCGGCAGCCTAAACGCGGCCACCAGCTTCGACTACACCGTCTATTACGTCGAGGTTCCCGAAACCCAGTGGAAGCTGGGCATGGACGTGGTCACGGATATGGCCTTCCACCAGACCATCGACCCCAAGGAACTGGAAAGCGAAAAGAAGGTCGTGCTTGAGGAACTCGAGCGCGGCGAGGACACGCCCACCAGCAAATTGTTCAAGACCCTGCAATCCATGGTCTGGAAAGACACCAGCTACGAGTGGCCGATCATCGGCTCCCGCGAGACCGTGTCCGGCATCACCCGGCCGCAGATCAAGCAGTACATCGCCGATCACTACCAGCCGCAGTCCATGCTTCTGGCCGTTGTAGGCAAGGTCGATCCGGACAAGATCCTGGCCGAAGCCGACGAATTGGTCGGTTCCCTGATCAACACCCGGTCCTTCACCCCGCCCGCGCCCCTGCCCGTGCCCGAGGCGGGCGACGGCCCCCGCGTGGTCAAACTGACCGGCAAGTGGAACAAGGTCTATATGGGCGCGGCCTTCCCCATCCCCTACGGTACCTCGGCAGAAATCCCGGGCCTGGAGATGCTCTGCCAGCTGCTCGGCGGCGACGACACCTCTCGCCTGTACCGAACCTTCAAGTACGAAAAACAGCTGGTCGACGACATCTCGGTCTCGCCGCTGTCCCTTGAGCGAGGCGGCATGCTCTATGTCCATGCCGTGCTCGACGCGGACAAGGTGGACGAATTCTGGACCGAGCTGAACAAGGAAATGGCCGCCTTCGACCCTGCGGACTTCACGGACCGCGAGATCGAGCGGGCCCGGCTGAATCTCGAAAACTCCCTGTTCCTGGCCAAGGAGACCCTTTCCGGTCTGGCCGGCAAGCTCGGCTACTTCCAGTTCCTGGACAACGGCGAACAGGCGGAAAAGAACTACCTCTTCGCCCTGACCCAGGTGAACCGCGACGAAATGAAGCGGCTTTTCGATGAATATATCCGGCCCGACCGGCTGACCCTGGCCGTGCTCACCCCGGAAGACACCCCGATCTCGGCCGAGGATCTGACCGGCATCACCGAAGCCAACTGGCCTTCCAAGAAGGCCGCCAAGGCCCAGCAGGCCGCCAAGCAGGCTACAGGGCCTGCCGAGGTCGCCCTGCCCGGCGGCTCCAAGCTGATCCTGTTGCCCGACGACACCCTGCCCTACACCGCCATGTCCATGTACTGGACCGGCGGCGACGGCGAACTGGAACCGTCCCAGCAGGGATTGGCCGCCCTGACCGCCGCATCTCTGACGCGCGGAACCATCAAGATGTCCGCCACTGAGTTGCAGGACTTCCTTTCCGACCACGCGGCCAGCCTGGGCTCAACCGCCGGTCGCAACGTATTCGCCGTGGAGGCCAAGTTCCCCACGCGGTTCACCGGCCAGGTACTGCCCGTGCTGACCGAAACCCTGACCGGGCCCGCCTTCACCCAGACCGAAGTGGAGCGGGCCAAGCAGGACCAGATCGCCGGCATCAAGCAGAGCGAGGACCGCCCGCTGGGCCTGGCTTTCCGCCGACTCTTCCCGTTCCTCTACAAGACCGGCCCGTATGCCCTGCTGCATACTGGCACCCCCGAGGGCGTGGAGCAGTTCTCCACTGCCGACATCATCCGCTTCTGGAGCCGTCAGTCCATGCACCCGTTCACCCTGGCCGTGTGCGGCGACTTCGACCAGGCGGCCATGGAAGAATTCGCAACCAAAATCGCCAAGACCCTGACCGCGCCTACGGGCGAGTACGCCTTCACCACTCCCGAGTGGGGCAAGGACAGGGAAAATGACATCCATCTTCCCGATCGCAACCAGGCGCACGTCCTGATGGTCTTCCCCACCCCGGGCAAAGTCGACCAGGAAGCGTCCGCCAAGCTCGAACTGCTGCGCGCCGCCCTGGCGGGTCAGTCCGGCCTGCTCTTCCGCGACCTGCGCGACAAGCAGGGGTTGGCCTACACAGTTACCGCCATGCTCTGGCAGAGCCGCAACACCGGGTTCATGGCCCTGTATATCGGCACCGGTCCCGACAAGGTCGATCAATCCCTGATCGGCTTCAAGAAGGTCCTGGCCGATCTGGCCGCAACCCCGCTGCCTCAGGACGAAATCGATCGCGCACGGAATATCCTGACCGGAGACTACTATCAGGATCACCAGTCCCTGCTCTCACGGAGCCGTGAGGCCGCCAGCCTGCAAGTGCGCGGATTCAACCTGAACTACGAACAAAAGCTCATCGAACGGGCACAGACCGTCACCCCGGCTGAAATCCAGGATATGGTCAAAGAGTACCTCACTCCGGACAAAGCCTACCTCATGAAGGTCACCCCGTAGATCACTCGATTACTCGACAAAAAAGAGCGGCCCGGTTGCACCGGCCCGCTCTTTTTTTTGCGCCTCCGGCGGCCGGGGGGAAGGGGAGGAAAAACCCTTTGAAAAGGGTTCTTTCCTCCCCTTCCCCCGGACCCCCATCCCCTCCTTTTCCCAAACTTTTTGGTGCCGCTTCGCGGGGAGCGGCGCGATCATTTAGTACTCTGAATTACAGGACGCCTTATCGCGAACGCACGGCCTTGCCGAAGGCACACAAAAAGTTTGGAAGGGGGAGTCCAGAGGTGGAAACTTTTCCCAAAAGTTTCCACCTCTGGCCGCCGGAGGCATTCCTTGCAAGGGCTTGCCCCCGCCCTTGTGGTGCGCTACAAATCCTGAGCAACAACTTTCAGTTACTTACATCGAGGGGAGACGCATGGCGCTCATATTCGGTTCGCCCAGAAAGCAGGCCACGGACAAGGACGACGCCGGCACCGATCATCGGCTGACACTGGCCAAAGACATCTACATGGCCGGTAAGATGAAGATCGTCACGACCGAGACGGTTCCGGGCCGGGAAATTCAGTCCGCCTTCGGGCTCATCGTCTGCCGAAGCTACGTCTTCGACAACGCCTTCTACGGGCTCATGGCCCAAGCCGTGGACGTCAACGCGGACGCCATTGTCGGCTACCGTGAGACCGTTGCCTTCCACCCCGAGGGCGACAAGTACTACTCCTGCTACGGTACGGCGGTGCGCCTGAAAAAGGTCAAGTAGCACATTAAAAAATCAGCCTTGGCCTGAGATCAGGGATACGTACAAAACACACCGATCGTTGTGGTCAGTATCGAACGACACGGTTGGTTCTCTGCAAAGCAAGACGAGCAATGCCTCAAACAAAAAGGCCGACACACTGAGTGTGTCGGCCTTTTCACTTCTATTTCCTATCGACGTTAATCACGTACGCCCAGCCGCCTGTCGAGCAGGAGCAGGTCCGCGATGGTCAATGCCATCATGGCCTTGAGAACCGGATTGATGCGCGGGATGGCACTGATGTCGTGGCGGCCGCCGACCATGATGAAAGTGGGCTCGCCCTTGGTGGTAATGGTCTGCTGCTCCTGGAGGATGGACGCGATGGGTTTCACGTAAGCGCGGGCCACTACGTCCTGACCGGAAGAAATGCCACCCAGGATGCCGCCCGCGTTATTGGACATGAAGCCGTCCGGGCCGATGGGATCGTTGTTCTCGCTGCCCAAATTGCGCGCGGCTCCCATGCCTGAACCGATCTCCACGCCCTTGACCGCGCCCACGGACATGAACGCCGCCGCAATGCGCGCATCGAACTTGCCGAAGACGGGCTCACCGAGTCCGGCGGGCAATCCCGTTGCCCGAACCTCGACAATGCCGCCCAGAGTATCCTCGTCGTCCCGGACCTTGATGACCCGCTCGTCCCAGGTCTCGATGATATCCGGGTCCGGACAGAAATACGATCGATCCTGCGCACCTTCGAAGTCTTTGACTTCGGCCTTTATGCCGCCGAACTCCACCGTATAGGCATAAACGGAAATCCCTTCCTGCCGCAGCAGTTCCTGTGCGATGGCGCCTCCGGCCACGCGGGATACGGTCTCACGGCCCGAAGAACGTCCGCCGCCCCGGTAGTCACGGAATCCGTACTTGGCGTTGTAGCTGAAATCAGCGTGCCCGGGCCGGAAAACATCCTTGAGCTTGGAGTAGTCGTGGGAACGCTGGTTGGTGTTCTCCACGAAAAAACCGATGGGCGTGCCCGTTGTCTTTCCCTCGAAAGTGCCTGACAGGATCTTGACCTGATCAGGCTCGTCCCGGGTTGTGGAGGCCAGCCCTCCCTGTCCCGGCCTGCGCCGGTTCAGCTCGGACTGAATGATGGACTCGTCCAGGGGGATGCCCGGAGGGCACCCGTCCACCACGCCGCCCAGGCCAAGGCCGTGGGATTCGCCGAAGGTGGTCAGCCGAAAGATCTGCCCGAAGGTATTGCCGCTCATGTTCGCTCCCGCTTCCTAAAATTTATCGACCCGCATGATGTCCTCGGTCCGCCCGAGGAGGACCAAAACATCCCCTGCCTTGAGCGCCCTGTCCGCCTGAGGCACGAAATGAAATTCCGAATCCCCGGCCAGACGGAAGGCGATGACCTGTACCTGATACTTATTGGTCAGGTTGAGATCGCGCAAGGTCTTTCCGATCCAGTTCTCCACAATGATCTCGCGCACGGCCACGTCCTTGCCCAGCCCGAAGTACTCCTGCAAGCCGGGCGCGGTCAGCCGGTTGGCCATCTGAGCGGCCACGAAAGCTTCGGGGAAGACCACGAACGGCACGCCGAGCTTGTAGAGGACACGCTCGTGCGCCTCGCTGATGGCCTTGACCCAGATGTTCTTGACCCCCACGGCCTGGAGGTTCAGGACCACCAAAATGCTCGCCTCCATGGAATCACCAGTGGACACGATGACCCGGTCCAGCTCCTTGATACCGATCTGGCCGAGCATCTTCTCGTCCGTGGCGTCCGCCTGGTAGGCCTGGGCGATGATATCCTGGGCCCGGCGCACGTATTCGGGGTTGATGTCCACCCCGACCACGGAGTGACCAAGCTCGGTGAGAGCCTTGGCCAGGGCATAGCCGAACTTGCCCAGCCCGATGACGGCGATTTCCTTTTTTGCAGACATTGAAAATTCTCCTTGTCGATCTAGCCGAAGGGCAGCGTCGAGGTCGGGACCTTGAAGCGCCGTTCGGACTGCCAGCTTTGCAGGGCCGAGAGCATCCAGATGGGGCCGAGACGCCCCACGAACATCAGTACGATGAGCGTGACCCGCTCGAAATCATCGAGCAACGGGGTCATGCCCGTGGACAAGCCCACGGTGGCAAATGCGGAAATGGATTCGAACATGTCGGCGATGAATTCGCCGCGTGCCATGAGATACGAGCTGTCGCCGCTCTCCATGGAAGTCAGGATCATGGTGCCTACGCCCACCAGAAGCAGGCTCATGGTCACCAGAGAGACCACCTTGTTCATGGCTTTCTGGTCCAGGGCGAAACGTCCGATGCGGACCTGTTCCCAGCCCCTGAACTCGGCCCAGACAAAACCGACCAGAGCGCGGAAGGTGGTCGTCTTGATGCCGCCCGCACAGGAGCCCGGCGAACCGCCGATAAACATCAAGACCATCATGAAGGCCAGGGACACGTTGGTCATGCCGCCGATATCCACGGTGTTGAACCCTGCGGTACGGCAGGTCACGGACTGGAACAGGGCGTTCCAGAAGTGCTCGAACACGTTGCTCGGCGCATTGCCCGCCGCGCCCTCGGCCACGAAGATGACCACGGTCCCGGCCACGACCAGGGCCAGGGTGGTCTTGAGCACGATGGCCGTATGCCAGCTCATCTGCGGTTTGCCACGCCTGCGGCGGTTGCGGTTGAACAGGGCGTTCCAGATCAGGGTGCCGCATTCATTGAGCACGTAGAAGCCCAGACCGCCGGCAGTGATGAGCACGATGAAGACCATGTTGACCCCGCCGTTGCCGGACCATCTTGTCAGGGAGTCTGGATACAGCGAGAACCCGGCGTTGCAGAACGCGGACACGGAATGGAAGACCGCCGAATAGGGATTGAACCCCACCGGGTCCAGGAGCCAGAGGCTCAGGGCGCCCGCCGCCTCGAAGGAGAAGGCCCACAGGACCACCCGCATGAGGAATCTCGGCAGGCTGAATGACGGATCGTGCAGCAGGGATTGGCCCACGGCCAGACGGTCGGTCAGAGAGACATGCCGCCCCAGCAGGTGGATGATCAGGGTGGTGAAGGTCATGATTCCCAGTCCACCCAGCTGGATGAGGACAAGGATGACGTCCAGTCCCAGCGTGGAGAAGTAGGAACCGGTGTCCACCACGGCCAGCCCTGTAACACACATGGCCGACGTGGCCGTGAACAGGGCGTCCACAAAGGACAACGGGCCACCGGGGTGGCTTACGTCCATATAAAGAATGAGTGCGCCGATCAGGATGGCTCCGGCAAAGAACCAGACCGGCATCCAATACGGCGAAAAGACTTTAGTGCGCATGGTTCTCCACGCTTATATGCCTGACGGCCCAACCTGTCAAAAACGCTCGGAAAAGGTTTTCACTATCTCCAGCGCCCGGTCCACGGTGCCGTCCAGATCCCGGCCCTCGATGACATGGTCCGCGCACCCTTCGTACAGCTCGGCGCGCGCAGCCAGGACCTCCCGGACCTCCTCGGCCACGGACTTGCCTGTCAGGGACGGCCTCTGCGCCTCCAGTGGATCGGCCATCAACCGCCGGGCCAGTTCCTCGGCCCCGGCCCTGAGATAGAGCGTCACGCCCCTGGCCAGCACGGCCCGGTTTTCTTCGCGCAGGATAATGCCCCCGCCGCAGCCGATGACCCGTCCGCCAGGCTCCGCCTCGCGCCTAAGCGTCGCGGCTTCTTCATCGCGGAAGGCATCCCAACCGTTGGCCTCGACATATGATGCGATGTCCATGCCCACGGCCTCAACAAAGGCGTGGTCCGTATCCACGAACTCCATGCCGAGCCTCTGGGCCAACGCCCGGCCAACACAGGTCTTGCCGCAGGCTCGCGGCCCGATAAGAAAGATGTTCCCCGTCTTGTGCATGACAGGCACCGTAAGGGAAAACAGTCCGGCATTCAATGAAGAATGCTCCGGCCGACCATCCTGCCAACTACCCGCTCTACTGGCGTTGGGTTAAGGATTGATCGCCTTATGGTCGATTCAAAAATCAAGGATCATGGTGATAAGGCTTGCCACAAAGCCAAACAGTAATTATTATCAAATTATGAGTGATACCAATACCTGTACCAAGCATCGTGAAGTGGCCATCGAGTTGGGTGACTGTCGCTCCTGCCAGGGGTGCATCGACCTCAACCCGGACGTATTTCAGTGGGACGAAGCCCTGGACATGCCCTATGTGTGCAGGTCCGAGGTTACCGAAGAAGAGGTGCGCGACATCATGAACACCTGTCCTGAAGGTTGCATCGTCTTCGTGGATTAATCCCTTTCCCCCTCCCCCATAAGAAAAAGGAAAGCCGGGCTTATGCCCGGCTTCACCGCTTCTGGTCGAGTGCCTGCTGCCAGCGTTCGAACAAGATTTTACAGACTTGATCCTTAGCCATGGACGTTTGGCGCTCCACTGATAGAATTATACTACCATCTTTGACCACCAAATCGCGCAACGCCTTATGCAACAAGTTGTCGTAATACACGTCGCCCGGGGAATGGATCTCGATGACCAGCTCCTTGAACGTTCCGGTTATGGCCGGCGACAACAACCCACCTTTGATTTTGCGCTCCACGTTGCAGATGGCTATATTCTTGACATTTGACCAGGGACAATACCACCGGACCAATCCTCCAGCCATGATGCCCTCGTCACTCGTTTCCAGAAGTGGCTTGTTTGCGGACAGGGAATACAGGAACAGGGGGGGAAATCACGGCAATCACAACGCATAGCCCCATGAAACGGACATCCAGGTTGTATGTCCCGGCGGGAGCCGCAACATACAGAATGACCATGAGGACAGAGAGTATCAACCCTGCCCAGGCAAACAGCTTGGAAAGCGTCCGACTGACGTGATCGATGACAAGTTCCTGCGGCTTATCCATCTTTGGCATCACTGCTTGACCGGCATGGGCGGCAACGAGACCTCGCAGTGGTCGCCGCAGACAAAACCGCAATACGTGTGAAATACACGGGTCTGTTTTTCGCGCTGATCTTCGCTCAAAGGCTTGATCTCGGCGGCGTCAACCATCTCCATGAGGCGGGCATAGTCGGGGACGGCGTTCATGCCGCGCGCCAGCTCGTCGCCGGTGCGCACGTCAAGCAGGGTCGCATCCATGGTGTCGGTGACCAGGGCATAGGGGACCGGGCCGCCGTCGATGAGCCGGGCCGCGCACACGGTCTCGCGCTCGAAGGTGGCCACCTCGCCCGCGCAGAACATGACCAGGAACATGGGCCTGCCCTGTTCGTCGTAAAGAACGAAGTCGATGACCCGCTCAAATTCCTCGCCTTCCACGCAGTACTTCAGCGGGACCTTGGCCTTGAGCCGGTCCTTGGGGTAGCCCTTTTCCTCCACCAGGAGGCGGGCCAGGAGCTGGCGGAACTCCTCAAAGGTGGTTTCGTCTATCTCCTCGCCGGAGAGATAGTCGCGGAGCGTACCGCCCAGACTGGTTTCATGCATACAAATTCTCCCGTTCCCATATAGTAAGCATCCGACCGGCCCGGTGCAACCGTCGAGGCAACCTGAGGAAACGTCCAGGGGTCGGAAGGATCGTTGTTCAATTCGGATCAGAGAAAGTACACAGGCTCTTTGCGGTCCGCGCAGTTCTCGTTGAGCCATTTGGCAAAGCCCTCGACCGGGCTGCCGGGCTTGGTGGTGCGGGCATACTCCGGACAGACCTTGATACAGGCACAGCACATGATACATTTATCCGGGTCCGTGCGCTTGAAGTCCGCCGCATCGATGGCCCCAACAGGACACTGCTCGGCGCAGATGCCACACATGACGCAGCTGTCGCTGACGTTGATGAAGTCCACCGGCCCACGCGGCTTGCGTTCTTTGTAGGGATGATCTCCGGGGATGGCTGGCTTGGGAGCCCCTTCGATGGAAGTGAGCGCGTCCAGGGTCTTGCGCAGCTTACGCCCGAAGTCCTTCGCCCCCCGCAAGTCGTCCTCATCAGGCCGGGACACGGCCACCGGGTACTCTTCGCTCGAAAAAGAGTGTTCGCCGATAAAAGCGGCACCACCCAGCACCACTCCACCCTGCTCGGCAACGATGTCGGAAAGTTCGATCAACGCGTCTTCAAAAGCGCGGTTGCCAAACACGACTGCGCAGACCACGGGCGTCCCATCCAGCTCAAGGGTACGCAACCACGGCTCGAGGAGAAACGGCACGCGCCCGCCATAGACCGGAACCGCGACCACCAGCAGTTCATCGGCTGAGGCTTGCAGCGGCTCCTGCCGCTCCTCGGGCATGGTGATGTCCACGTCCTCGACAACTTCGTAGCCCAGCCCTTCGGCAATGGCTTCGACAACCGCCGCAGTGGTTCCGGTGGGAGAAAAATAGGCCAATTTCAGAGATTGGATCTTCATGAACTGTCTTCCTGTGCGTGTTGGATTGAATAAGTAAAACAACCAAATGGACCGCGTCCCTCACACGCTCCAGGCAGTAACACAAACCGCCATTAATCACTGCCACTCTTTTCTAAACCGCCGCCCCGCCTCGGTCAAATACATCTCAGGAAAATCATGCACTCTTCTCTCGCCCGCAGTAGGCAAATTAAAAAGGGCGGAAGCATCGCCTCCGCCCTTGTCATGGATTTATGCAGCCTGTTCTAGTGTCCGCCACCCGCAAAGGTGACGGTGATGCCATACAGGGTCTTGCCCGCATTGATGGCGAAGTTGAACAGGGGTGCCGGAATCATGCCGATGACCAGCACGGCGGCGGCCAACATGCCCGCGCCCGCAGAGGCGAACCAGCCGTTGTCCGGCATGGCCGCCTGACCCGGCGCGGACTCTTCGGTGAAGGCGTGCCGGAACAGGGACAGGTAGTAGAAGATGGCTATAGCCGAGTTGACCACCAGGGTGATGACCAGCCAGTTGTAGCCGTGACCCCAGGCCGACTGAATCAGGAAGAACTTGCCCATGAAGCCCATGGTCGGCGGCAGGCCGACCAGAGCGAACGCACCGGCGGCCAGCGAGAACGCCAGGACCGGAGCCTTCTTATACAGGCCGTTCAGGTCGTTCAGCTTGAGATTGCGGCCGTCGGAGGCCACCCGGCTGACGATCCAGAACACGAGCAGGTTCATGACCAGATAGGCCATGCCGTAGAAGGCGGCCGCGCCGAGCCCCTCAGGCGTACCCGAGACCAGGCCGACCATGATGTAGCCCGCGTGGGCCACTGACGAGAAACCGAGCAGCCGCTTGATGTCCGTCTGGGCCAGGGCCGACAGGTTGCCGAAGGTCATGGACAGCGCGCCGAGTACCGCCAGGATGGTGGTGATCTCCAGGCCGGGCTTGAGCAGCACGGCCAGGCGGCACAGGACCACGATGGCGCCCATCTTGGGCATGGTTGCCACGAACGCGGCGGTTTCGTTGCTGGCACCCTGATAGACGTCCGGGCACCAGAAGTGGAACGGGAACAGGGCCAGCTTGAAGAACATGCCGCCCAGGAAGAGGGACAAGCCGACAACGGCCATGGGCTGGTCGGCGAAGGACCAGGACTTGTTCATCAGCTCGGCGATGTAGGTCGTGTGCTGGGTGGCCATGATGTAGGACAAGCCGTACAGGGCCAGAGCCGTGGCAACCGCGCCGAACATGATGTACTTGATGCCCGCCTCGGCGGCTCCCTTGTCCTTGGCGCGCAGCGGAATGACCGCGTACATGGAGTAGGAGGCCAGCTCCAGGGCCAGATAGATGGTGATCAACTCCACGGAGGAGGCGAGCATCATCAGGCCCAGGGTGGAGAAGCCGAGCAACATGTAGTAGTCCGCCCGCTTGCCCTCATCCAGCGTGGGCTGGCGCGAGGCGTTGAGGACAACCACGTAGAAGCCGAAGGTTATGACGATCTTGAAGAACTGGGACATGAGGTCCACTTTGTAGACATCCCAGAACATGGATCCATGCAGATGGAAGCCGGTGATGGTCACGAAGAACGCGGCGCAGGCGCCGAAAGGCAGCCATTTCTCAACCGGCGGTTTCCACTCCCTGTTACCCAGCGACTGGACCATGAGGGCCAGCACCATACACAGGAAGAACAGTTCCGGGACAAGCGCAGTGATGTTGAAGTTCACGTCGTAAGCCCCCTATTCCTTTTCCGCCAGCAGACTTTGAATATCCGCGGCGGCTGTTTGCATCGGCTGCTCGGCATCCACCACAGCGACCTTGCGCTGGTCGAAGTCGTTGAGCAGCTTGTTGACGGACGGGTCGATGACCTTGAAGAAGCCGGTGGGCGCCAGGCCGATCCAGAGCACGAATACGGCCGGGATGGTCAGGTAGATCCACTCACGCGCGTTCAGGTCGCGCCAGGCCTTGGCCGAGCTGGGCTTGCCCCAGGCCATCTTCAGCGAAACGCGGAACATGTAGGCCGCGCCGAGCAGCGCGCCGGGTACCAGGAACATGCCGATGAACGGAGAGTCCTGGAAAGCGCCGATGAAGACCAGCATTTCACCAACAAACCCGTTGGTTCCGGGGAATCCGAACGAGGCCAGGGCCATCATGCCCCAGAAGAACATGAAGGCGGGCAAGTATTTGCCAAGGCCCATGTTCTTGCTGATCTCGCGGCTGTGGCTGCGCTCGTAGACAGCGCCGATCATCATGAACAGCGCGCCGGTGACGATGCCGTGGTTGAGCATCTGGAAGAGCGCGCCTTCAACGCCGCGCTGGTTGAACAGGAAGATGCCCAGCGTCACGAAGCCCATGTGGCCCACCGAAGAGTAGGCGACCAGCTTCTTGATGTCGGACTGTCCCAGGGCGATGGCTCCGCCGTACAGGATGGACACGATGGAGATCGCGATCATCATGGGGGCGAAGTAGTGGCTGGCCGCCGGGGTCAGCGGCAGGCAGAAGCGCAGGAACCCGTAGGTGCCCATCTTCAGCAGCACGGCCGCCAGGATGACGGAACCGGCCGAAGGCGCCTGCACGTGGGCCGCGGGCAGCCAGGTGTGGAACGGGAACATGGGCACCTTGATGGCGAAGGCCAGAGCCATGGCCAGGAATGCCCAGAACTGGAAGCGGAAGCTGAAGTTCATCTGCATCAGGTCCGGAATGGAGAAGGTGCCGCCCGTGACCCTGAAGGCCACGATGGCCGCCAGAAGCAGGGTGGACCCAGCCAGGGTGTACAGGAAGAACTTCAGCGACGCGTACTTGCGGTCGTCGCCGCCCCAGACCGCGATGAGCAGGTACATGGGGATGAGCATGGCTTCCCAGAACACGTAGAACAGGACCAGATCCAGGGCGCAGAACACGCCGAGAACGCTTGAGGTCATGAACAGCAGGCAGAAGTGGAATTCCTTTTCCCGCTTGCCGATGTAGGTCCAGGAACACATGACGCACAGCGGCAGGACCGCGATGGTCAGCAGGACCATGAGTATGCTGATTCCATCCACGCCGAGGTAGTACTGAAGGCCCCACTGGTGGACCCAATCGATTTTCTCGACGAACTGGAAGTCAGCGTTCAGTTTGAAGCCCATGAGCGGCACTGCGAGCAGACACTCGATGAGGGACACCGCCATGGTGTAATACCTCACCACCTGCGGAGCCCGCAGGAAGAAGAGTCCGCACGCCGCGATGAGCGGGAATGCGATCAATATTGTGAGTACCGGATATCCGAAGTCCAAAATGAGCTCTCCTTAGATTGTCCGGCTTAGCCGAAGTACCATACCAGGGCGAAGATGCCCAAGCCGAGAACGGCGGCCAGCGCCAGGTAATCCTGCAGGTTGGCCGTCTGTACCTTGGCCCCCGCCCTGCCGATGTTCCTGACGGTGTAGGCGCTGCCGTCCACCACCGTGTCGATGCCCTTCTTGTCGAACCAGGAAGTGCCTTTCCCCATGCCGATGAGCGACCGCAGGCCGACGGTCCGGTAGACCTCGGTCCAGACGTCGTCAACCTTGGCCGAAGGCCAGCAGATGGCCTTCATGGTCACCTTGCCGATGAGGCGGTAGAACCAGTCGAAGTCCAGGTTGAGCGCCTTGTGCGGCGTGATGATGTAGCGGGTCAGGTAGAAGGCCAGGCCGGAGAAGCCGAGCAGCAGACCCGAGTTGATGACCTTGTCGATGGTCCAGGGGTGGAACGGCTCTTCCACCACCATGGGCAGGTACTTGTAGAGCATGTGGGGGTAGACGCCCTGGGCGATGCACAGCAGGCCGCACAGCGCCATGCCGACGTACATGTTCACGGGCAGGGGTTTGACCTCGCCCGTGAATTCCTTCTTGCGCCCCCAGAACGCGAAGTATGGGAGCTTGATACCCACCGATATGAACGTACCGACCGCCGCGATCTCCATGCCCAGGGCAAGGAATGTGCGATGGTGTTCGGCCGCGCCCGCGATGGTCATGGTCTTCGAGATGAAGCCGTTGAACAGCGGCATGCCGGAGATGGACAGGGCCGCGACCATGTACCAGACCATGACCCAGGGCAGCTTGGTGACCAGGCCGCCGAGTTCGTCCAGTTTGGCCGTGCCGACCGAGTACAGGATGGCGCCGGTGCCCATGAAGAGCAGGCCCTTGTAAAGGATGTGGGCGTAGGCGTGGGCCACCGCACCGTTAATGGTCATTGCCGTGCCGATGCCTATGCCCGCAACCATGTACCCCACCTGGGATACGATGTGGTAGGACAGGATGCGCCGGGCGTTGTTTTCGATGCACGCGAACAGGACTCCGTAGACCGCCATGAAGGTACCGGCAATGGCCAGGACCTCCCAGCCGGCGAAGCCCCGGCAGAGCACGTAAACCGCGGTCTTGGTGGTGAAGGCGCACATGTACACCGCACCGGCCACGGACGCGCGGGGGTAGGCGTCGGGCAGCCAGGCGTGCAGAGGCACGACGGCGGCGTTGACGCAGAAGCCGGTCAGGATCAGCCAATCATAGAGATGGGCCTCGGCCGGATTGACGAGGTCAAAGGCGAAACCGCCCGTGGCCTTGTATTTCAGCAGCAGGCCGCCGAGCAGGAACAGGCCGCCCACCGTGTGGTACAGGAAGTAGCGGAAACCGGCGTGCACGGACTCCTGGGTTCTGGCCTGCCAGATGAGGAAGGTCGAGCCGATGGACATCAGCTCCCAGAACAGGAAGACCGTCAGCAGGTCGCCCGCGAACACGCAGCCGAATCCGCCCGCCACGTAGAGCGAGGCGCAGACGTAGTGCCCTTTGTCCTCCACATGCATGCCGTAGATGCAGCCGATGAAGGAGATGATGGCGAAGACCTGGCCGAAGACGATGGACAGTTTGTCCACGCGCCCGAAGGTCAGGGCCTGGTCAAGGTAGTACAGGACCCCGTAGGAACCCGCGTTCACCGTGAAGATGGAGTACAGGGCGATGAGCGGCGGAATGATCGCCAACGCGCCCCGCAACGCCTTGTTCTTCCACAGGCTCATCGGCATCAGGGGGACCAGCAGGGCCAGCAGGAGAAAGCCCACTGCGGGGTGAATGAAGATATCAGTCCCCATAGTAGTCCTCCTTGCGGGCGATGAACGGCTGGACGATCTTCTTCATGATGATGACCATGGCCAGCCCGACGACAAGGCCGAATCCGGCGAAGAACCCGGGGTACTTGTCGAGACCGAAGTGCGGATGGTGTGTGACGAACGGGATGTTGAGCAGCACGAGCACGCCCAGCACGACGAAGAAGATGGTCCTCCACGTCTTCCAGTTGTCTCTCCATTTGGCGAGAAGCTCGCCCAATCCATTTTGTTGACTCATATATACCCCCCTAGAACTTGCCGAGAACGTTGACGAAGTTCAGGAATGTCTGCGGATACAGACCCAAGAACACCGAGATGAAGGCCGTGATGCACAGCGGGATCACCATAGTCAGGGACGGCTCGTTGTACTGGCCGATGTTGGCTTCGGGCTTGGGCTTCTTGAAGAAGGCCCTGTAGGTGATGGGCACGAAGTAGCCCGCGTTGAGCGCCGTCGAAAGGAGCAGCGCGCAAAGCAGCGGCCACTGGTGCGCGTCGAGCGTGCCGTTGACCAGGTACCATTTGGAGACGAACCCGCAGACCGGCGGCATGCCGATCATGGACAGGGAAGCGATACCGAAGGCACCGAAAGTCAGCGGCATGCGCCGACCCAGCCCGTCCATGAGGCTGATCTTCTTCAGGTGGCAGGCGACGTAAATGGCGCCCGCCGCCATGAACAGCGTGATCTTGGAGAAGGCGTGGTGAGCGATGTGCATGACGCCGCCCTGCACGCCCGAGTCGACCAGCATGGTCACGCCGAGCACGATGTACGACAGCTGGGCCACGGTCGAGTAGGCCAGCCGCGCCTTGATGTCGTCCTTGGTCAGGGCGATGAACGAGGCCACGGTCAGGGTGAACGCCGCGATGTACGCCGTACCCATACCGATACTCAGATCGCCTAACCAGGAGCCGGGCGAACCGATGTAGAGCTGGCTCATGGTCAGGGCCGCCGCGGTCTTGGTCCCGAAGGCCGAGAGCACGATGCGGCTGACGCAGAACACGCCCGCCTTGACGACCGCCACCGCGTGCAGCAAGGCCGAAACCGGGGTGGGCGCGACCATGGCCGAGGGCAGCCAGTTGTGGAACGGCATGAGCGCCGCCTTGCCGATACCGAAGATGAACAGCCAGTAGGTCAGGGCGACCAGTCTGGGATGTTCGGCTATGACCTGGGCCGAGAACATGCCGTGCTGGATGTCGACCAGATTGAAGTCGAGGTTGCCGACCAGCACGTAGGTCAGGACCATGGCGGGCAGAAGGAAGAGCTTGGAGGTACCCATCAAGTAGACGATGTACTTCCTGGCGCCGACCTTCGCGTCCGCGTCTTCGTGGTGGTAGACCAGCGGGTACGTGAACACGGTGATGACCTCGTAGAAGAGGTAGAGCGTGAACACGTTGGCCGACAGGGCCACGCCGATGGCGCCGAAGATGGCCACCGCGAAGCAGACGTAATAACGGGTCTGCGCATGCTCGTTGAGCCCGCGCATGTAGCCGATGTTGTAGCTGGTCACGAAGAACCAGAGGAACGGGGCGATCAGGGCGAAGACCATGGACAGGCCGTCCGCGGCAAAGGCGATGCTGATGCCCGGCAGGATGGTGGTTACGTGGTAGTAAAGGACCTGTCCGGCAAGGACTTTCGGAGCCATCCAGAGCACCGAAGTGAAGGTCAGGAACGCACCGATGAAGCTGATCGCCTCCCGCCGGTTCTCCTCCCCTCTACAGAGGTAGATGAAGAGCGGCGTGAGGAGCGTGAACACCACCGGCAGAAGAATGGGACTATATGTCGTTACACCTTCCATAATAGTTATTCCTTCAGAGTAGTGATGTCACTGGATTTGGCGGATTTGAAACGCCTTGCAACCACCACGACCATGGCCAGGACCAGCGTGGCTTCTGCTGCGGCCAGCCCCATGACGAACAGGGTGCCGAGTTGTCCGAGGACCGCGCTGAATTCGGTCAGCTGGGCGGCCGCCACCATGGACAGGCCCGCGCCGTTGAGCATCAGCTCCACCGAGATCAGCATGCCGACGAGGCTCCTGCGCTGGGTCAGGCCGAACAGGCCCGCGCACAGAAGGATCAAAGCGACGATTTGATAGAGAGTCAGTGCGCTCATTAGTTGTTCCCTCCCTTTTTGGCGCCCCGCCTCTCCCAGACCAGCAGGACGGCGCCGGACATGGCGACCATCAGGATGACCGAGATCAGCTCGAAGGGCAGGAAGTAGGAACCGAGCAACCCGTCACCGAGCTGCTTGATGGACACTTCCACGGGAATGGCCACGGACGCGGCGGGCCGGGTCATGACCACCCAGCCCAACAGGGCCGCCGGGGCCATGGTGGCCGCGAGGCCGTAGAGGTAACGCTTCATGGGCGCGGAGTCGGATTCGTCACCGCCCTTCTCCGCCCGGGTCAGCATGACCGCGAAGAAGATCAGGACGCTGACCGCGCCGATGTAGATGAGCAGCTGCATGAAGGCCATGAAGGGCGTCGCCAGGAGCAGGTACATCCCGGCCACGCCGATGAGCGTGGTGATAAGGCCGATGAGGGCGCGCACCAGGCTGCTGCTCGACACGGCGAGGATGGCCCCGCCTAAAATGACGAGCGTGTACACGCCGAATGCTATTTTTGCCAAGACTTCCATATTAGGCCTCCTTCTCCGCCGCGGCCGAAACGGCCTCGGTCTTGGGCGCAGGCGCGGAAAGCTCCGTGGCCTGCTCCTTGAGCCGGGCGAGAAGATCGATTTTCATCTCTTTTCTGGAAGTCGCCACCCAATAGATGTTATTGGAGAATTTCAGCGACTTGGCCGGACAGTTGTCGATGCATGTGCCGCAAAGCGAACACAGGGTGTAGTCGTAAAGGAACTTGGCCGGATTCTTGGGGGCCTTGGGTTTTACAACCTTTTCCCCCGCTTCCTCGGCAGCCTTCATGGCCGCTTCCTCGTCAGCGGTGAGCTTGGGAGGCTTGGACTTGACTACGGTGAGGCACTTGCTCGGGCAGTTGGTCACACACATCATGCAGGAGATGCATTTGGGCATGGCCGGGTCCTTGGGCTTGCCGATCAATTCGACATGCCCGCCGTATGTTTCCAGATTCTCGTCGTCGATGACCTCGCGCGGATAGTGGACCGTGATCAGGGGCTTGCAGAAGTACTTGCCCGTGATCTTCAGACCCACGATCAGAGACCAGCAGTCGAGAATCGGCTGAATGACGTTATCTTTGAATTTACCCATAACTACACCCCTACAGCTTCACGATCAGCGCGATGGCCAACAGGTTGAATGTGGCCAGCGGCAGCAACCATTTCCAGTTGATGTTCAGGAGCTGGTCGAACCGTACGCGGGGGTAGGTCCAGCGGGCCCAGACCATGAGCGCCAACAGGGCGTAGGTCTTGATGAGCATCCACCACCATCCGTCGACGCCGGGGATGGGGCCGTGGTAGCCGCCCAGGAACAGGACGGAGCAGACGGAGCACATAACGACCATGTAGCCGTATTCCGCCATGAAGAAGAGGCCGAAGCCCATGGAGGAATACTCGGTGTGGAAACCGGCGGTCAGCTCGGACTCGGCCTCGGCCAGGTCGAACGGAGCGCGGTTGGTTTCGCCGAACATGGCGATGATGAAGACGAAGAAGGCCAGGAAAGTGAACGGGTTTCTGAAAATGAACCAGTTCCAGATGTAGCCTTCCTGCATGGCCGTGATCTCGGTCAGGCTCAGGGTTCCGGTCATGAACGAGATGGCCAGCACGGTGAGCAGCAGAGGGATTTCATAGGCCACGGTCTGGGACACGGCACGGGCCGCGCCGAGCACGCCCCATTTGTTGTTGGAGGCCCAGCCGGCCAGGATGACGGCCAGACCGTTGAAGCTGGAGAAGGCCAGGATGAGCAGCAGGCCGAGGTTGACGTCCATGCCGGTCAGCACAGGGCCGTACGGGATGGGCAGGAAGAGCAACAGGACCGGCAGCATGGACAGCAGCGGTGCGAGCCAGTACAGGACCGCGTCCGCGTTGTCCGGGGTCAGGAGCTGTTTGCCCATGAGCTTCAGGCCGTCGATGAGCGGCTGGAGCGCGCCGTGGGGGCCGACCTCGAAGGGACCGGGCCGGCGCTGGATGTGGCCTGCGAACTTGCGCTCGCAGTAGACCCACACCAGGGCGTTTAACCCCAGCCAGACCATGGCGGCCACCGCCGCGATAATCAGGACTATCAGGTTTGTTAAGAATGCGTTCATGAATTCCCCCTACCGGTCGATTTCAGGAATGATCAGGTCCAGGCTGCCCAGGATGGCCACGGCATCCGCCAGGAGCGTGCCGTTGGCGGCCTCGGCAAAGGCGCTCAGGTTGGAGAACCCGGGCGCGCGCAGCTTGATGCGATACGGGACCTTGCTGCCGTCGGACACGGCGTAGACGCCGATCTTGCCACGGCCACCTTCCACGTTGAAGTAGGCCTCGCCCGCGGGTACCTTCATGGACGGCTTGGGAGCCTTGTCCACGATGTGCTTGCCTTCTGCGGACGGGAGCTGCTCCAGGGCCTGCTCGATGATGCGCATGGACTGCTCCATCTCGGCCAGGCGAACGTGGTAGCGGCCTGCGGAACAGCAGGTGTCGCTGGTGGGAATCTCGAAATCGAAACGGTCGTAGATCGAATACGGCTCGTCCTTGCGAACGTCGTAGGGGACCCCGGCGCCACGGACCACTGGACCTGTACAGCCGTAACGGCGGCACATGTCCTGATCGATGACGCCGATTCCCTCGATGCGGCGGCGCAGGATAAGGTTCTCGGTGACGAGATCGTGATACATGGGCAGTCTCTCGCGGAAGTGCGGGATGAACGCCTTGATCAACTCGATACACTTGTCGTCGATGTCCATCTGCAGGCCGCCGACGCGGAAGTTGCTGTAGGTCAACCTGGAGGCCGACGGCCTCTGCAGGATGTCCAGGAGCATTTCACGATCGTCGAAGGCGTACATGATGGGCGTGAACGCGCCAAGGTCGAGGATGTAGGCGCCCCACCACAGCAGGTGGGAGGTCAGGCGGTTGAGCTCAGTCATGATGACCCGCAGATACTCCGCCCTTTCCGGCACCTCGATGCCCATCAGTTTTTCGACCGCGCCCACGTAGGCCCAGTTCCAGGCCATGGCGTGGCCGTAGTCGACGCGGCCCATGTTGGGGATGAATCCTCCCCAGGTTTGGGTCTCGCCCATTTTTTCATGCATGCGGTGCAGGTAGCCCAGCACGGGCTCGGCACGGACGATGTATTCGCCGTCCACCTCGATCACGATTCGCAAAACGCCGTGCGTCGACGGGTGTTGCGGACCCATATTGATGATCAGGGTGCCGTCCTGCTTCCCGGCCTCGAACTTCTGGGTGTAGAAATCACCCCTCATTTGTTCTGTATTCTGGTAAGCCGACATACACTCTCAGTCCGGTGTTTGATACCGACCGGTCGCCCCGGCCTACGCGTCGGAGGCCTCCCCGGCCTCCGCTTCCGCAAACAACGCTTCCACTTCCGGCGAGCAGGACACGACTTCACCCAAGGAAAGCAGGTCCTTGATGGACTTGCGGACCTTGTCGGTCTTGCGCAGCGGGAAGAGATCCTTGTCCTCCACCGGCATGAGCAGCGGCACGAGGTTGGGATTGCCCTCGAACTCGACGCCGTGGAAGTCGCGGGTTTCCCGCTCGTGCCACTCGGCGCCGTCGAAGACGGATGTGATGGACGGGACCACGGGGTTGTCCTTGCCGACGAGGACGCGGAGGACGACCCGTTCATTCAGGGTCCATCGGTTGAAATGATACTGCACCAAGAATCCCTCATCCACGTCCAGGGCGAGGATGTCCTCAAGGGAATACTCGGCCTCGAAGAGCTTCCTGGCGGCCTTGAGAATCTGGCCCGGCGCCAGAAAGACCGACCAGGCATGCCCTGTGGCCGCCGGATCCTGTTTGGCGACGCACTGAGTCGCCACTCCTTCCAAAGCCTGCAACATGGCTAACCCTCCACCTTGGCGGCGACGGGCCACCAACGTTTGCCCGTGATCAGGCGCTGCAGTTCGAAGAATCCTTCGAGCAGGCCTTCGGGCCTGGGCGGACAGCCCGGAACGTAGACGTCCACGGGAATGAGCGTGTCCACGCCCTGAATCACGTTGTAGTTGTCCTTGATCTTGAAGGGACCGCCGGAAATGGCGCAGTTGCCCATGGCGATGACCCACTTGGGTCCGGGCATCTGTTCATAGAGCCGGACAACGGCCGGCGCCATTTTCTTGGTCACGGTACCGGCCACGATCATGACGTCGGACTGACGCGGCGAGGGCCGGAAGACCTCCGCCCCGAACCGGGCCATGTCGAACCGGGCCATACCGGTGGCCATCATTTCGATGGCGCAGCAGGCTAGACCAAAGGTCATGGGCCACAAGGACATGGAGCGGCAGACGTCGAAGATGTCCTGGGCCAGTTTCATGTTGACCAGCGGCGGGTCCATGCGATGGTGGCTCGCCGTCAGGTACTCTTGTTGCACTACTGAATCCTGCGCGGCCATGTGAATACCCCTTTCGCCCAAAAATAGATGACGGAGAGAATAAGGAAGAACAGGAAGATGAAGACCTTCACGAAAGGAACCCAACCCTCGGCGTCTGCATACGCCGTGGAAACCGGGAACAGGTAAAGGACATCAACGTCGAAGGCCAGGAAGATCAGGGCGTAGACATAGTAAGATACGCCCCACCGGGCCCACGAACTGCCGTAGGGGACCATGCCGCACTCATACGGCATGCCGATATCCCCTCCCCTCGCTTTGGGGGCGAGCAGTCCTGCAAGGATCAGCGGGCCGACGGCAAAGAGCAGGCCCGCGATCAGAAACAAGACGATAGCAAAATGCAGCCAATTGAAAATCATACCCCATCCTTTGGCAGTAAATTTGCGGGAATCTTGAAACAAAAAAATTTTCAAGAATTAACGAGTTCCATGCCCCGAAAAAAGGTCCAAGTCAAGCACCTTGCGCTTTTTTTCGTAAAGAACCCACCGCCTAAGTATGTAATTTTCTTAACTCTGCTCAGCCCCCGCCTGAGCACGGTTCCGGAGCCCCCAGACACCCCCCTTTCAGGTAGAAAATCATTGCCTGCGACAAAGAAAAAGGCGTTCCGCCCATGCGAAACGCCTTTTGAAAAAACACTCGAAAGTCTCCGGGGCCTAACCCGGTGAATCATATTCCGCGAACGTGCCGTAATCGGCGCTGCCCTTTTTCTTGGCCCCGTACATGGCGGCGTCCGCCCGGCTGATCAGCGTCACGGTGTCCTTACCGTCTTCCGGGTAAAAGCTGATCCCAACCGTCGCCCCGATAACCAATTCCCGGCCCCCCACCTCGTAGGGCTGACGGACCACTTCAATCAGGTTGCGGGTGAAGCTCAGCGCCCCCTCCTGATCGGTGATACCGGGCAGAAGGATGCCGAACTCGTCCCCGCCCAATCGGGCCAGGGTGTCGGATTCACGGGTGCGCTGCTGTAGCCGCTGGGCCACCTGGCGCAAAAGCTCGTCGCCGGTCTGGTGACCATGGGTGTCATTGATATGTTTGAAATTGTCGAGATCGACAAAGAGGACGGCCACCATGGTCCCATAGCGCTTGGCCAGGGCCAGGGCATGCTCCAGGCGGTCGAAGAAACGGTGTCGGTTTGCGATACCGGTCAGGCTGTCCAGCGTGGCCAGCCGTTTGAGCTCGAATTCGACGTTCTTGCGCTCGGTGATGTCCTCGAGAACCCCTTCAATGAAGACTTCCCCGGCATCCTGGTGCACCTTCCGGGAGGATTCCGAACACCAGACGACCTGCCCGTCCCGGCGCTGGAGCCGGAACTCGAAGCCGGTCACGGCTCCGTTGACCTCCATGAGTTCCTTGTACATAAGCCGTTCGCTCTCCTCGGGCATGAACTTATCCCGAAAAGCCGGTTTGCCGAGCACATCCTCCATGCGGTCGTAGCCCAGCATTCGCACCATGGCCGGGTTCGCTTCCAGAAACTCCCCTTCGGGAGTGCACTGAAAAATGCCTTCAATGGCCCTTTCGAAGATGGACCGGTATTTCTCCTCGGCCTCGCGCAGGGCGAGCTCCGTGCGGCTGCGCTGCTCCACCTCCAGTTCAAGCAGAACCTTCTGGCGGTGCATCTGCAGGAATGCCTTGACCTTGCTGATGAGAACATCCACGTCCACAGGCCGGAAAAGATAATCCACGGCCCCGGTTTCATAGCCCTGGCGCACGTTCTCCTCATCCTGAAAAATGGCAGTGATGAAGATGATGGGGACGCTCTTGCTGCGTTCGTGCTCCTTGATCTTGGCCGCGGCCTCATACCCGTTCATGCCGGGCATCTGGATATCCAGCAGGATCAGCGCGAAGTCGTCGTTCCGGGCCATGTCCACGGCCTCGAGTCCACTGTCCGCCTGAACCACAGTGCACTCCACATCGCGGAGCATATGATCCAGCAGGGCCAGATTGGTCCGGGAATCGTCGACTATAAGGATCTTCTGCATCAGGTCGGTCATGCTCCCCCCTAGGCGGTCTCCCTCTCGGGAATTTCCACCTTTTCAAGTCTCACGCCGCCCTCGACAGGTTCCCCTTTCAGGATGAAGTCGAAGCGATCGAGGTCCATGCACAGCTCGAAATCCTCTTCCGGGCAGTCGTCGCGGGAGTCATCGAAAAACTTGGCCGCGGTATCCACATCACGAAGGAATTTCTTTAACGTCTTGAAGCTGTTGGGGTATTCCTCAATCTCATTTTTGATGTACATGGCGCACATCATATCTTCCTGGGCGCGCATGGTCCCGCCGGTGCCCATGGCCACCAGGGTGACCACTTCGGGCTGTTTGGCCAGAACGTAGTCGACAACCGCCTTGGCGTTGACGAAGGAACCCATGATGACCTCGTCCGCGTTCTCGCAGACCATCAGACCGCGCGTCCCCGCGTTGGTCACGTGGATCAGGGTTTCGCCGCTGATGTCCGCCTTCTCGATCAGAGCCGGAGAGTTGAGATAATCGAAATCGCTGGTCGGAACGTCCACCAACTCGCCGATGACCTTGCCGCCGCGCTCGGCAGCCATGGCCTTTGCCCGGTCAAAGCTGTCGGTGACGATATACTCGGCCACGCCTCCGGCCACCAGAAAGCAGCCCAGGGTGGTGGACCGGAATACGTCCACGATAATGACCAGACCCTTGGCGCGCTGCGCGCCGGACAAACACTCCACCACATTTACGATCATCGGAAAATCCTATCGAGTTGACGTCGGGCGACCCGTTTCGCAAAAGCCTCAACCAGTTATATAAGATGCGAAACAGGATTGCCCGAAACCGGTTTAAATTTTCTCATAAACCCCCAATGTACGAACAGTAAAGTTTTTTCCGGCCTGTTGACGGTCCGCCGATTTTATTGCAAACCAGCGGCATGATGAAAAAACGCGTACTCGTTACCGGCGGCTCGGGCTTCCTCGGATCGCACTTGTGCGAACAGCTCCTGGACATGGGCCGGGAGGTCATATGCGTGGACAACTTCTTCACCGGAAGCAAGTCCAACATATTGCACCTGCTGGACAATCCTTTTTTCGAGGTCATCCGTCACGACGTAACCTTCCCCCTGTACGTGGAGGTAGACGAAATCTACAATCTCGCCTGCCCTGCATCGCCCATTCACTACCAGCACGACCCGGTGCAGACCACCAAGACCTCGGTGCACGGCGCCATCAACATGCTCGGCCTGGCCAAACGGCTCAAGGCGAGGATACTCCAGGCCTCCACCTCCGAAGTATACGGCGACCCCGAAGTCCATCCCCAGACAGAGGACTACTGGGGCAACGTCAACCCCATCGGCCTGCGCTCCTGCTACGACGAGGGCAAGCGATGCGCCGAAACCCTGTTTTTCGACTATCATCGCCAGCACAACCTGGCCATCAAGGTCTGCCGCATCTTCAATACCTACGGTCCCAGAATGGCCATGCACGACGGCCGGGTGGTCTCCAACTTCGTGGTCCAGGCCCTCAAGGGCAAGGACATCACGGTCTACGGCAACGGGGAGCAGACGCGCAGCTTCTGTTACGTGGATGACCTGGTGGACGGCATGATCCGGTTCATGGAGAATACGGACGACGATTTCATCGGCCCCATGAATCTGGGCAACCCGGTGGAATTCACCATCCGTGAACTCGCCGAAGCGGTCATCGATCAGACCGGCTGCGGCTCGAAAATCATCACCAAGCCCCTGCCCTCGGACGACCCCATGCAGCGCAAGCCCGATATATCCCTTGCCCGCGAAAAAATGGGCTGGGAACCGAAGACCGACCTGCGTGCCGGGCTGGCCAAAACCATCGAGTACTTTGAGAATATGCTCCAGACCCTGTAATCCGGGATATAGACCAAAACGCGAAGCGGCCGGAGGATTGTCATCCTCCGGCCGCTTCGCGTTTTTCCGGACCGGCTATTTTCCGGCCAGGGTCTTTTCCACCATTTCAATATATGGTTCCAACCCGGACCGTACGTCTTCAGGCCACTGAAAAGGTCCGGGCCGAGGCTCTTCGGCGGCACGACGGACCATGGCGGCCATGGCTTCCTCGTCAGAGGGATCGGGGAAGACCCAATGCGAAGGCAGGAAACGGGCGCTTCCGTTCAACGCGCTGGACAAGGCCCTGCACCCGCAGGCCAAAGCCTCGAGCACGGCATTGGAACAGGCGTCGTAAAAGGTGGCCAGGATAAAGATGTCGGCGGCGCGATAAAAGGCGGGCATGTCATCCACCCGGCCCAGGAACCGGACCCGGTCGGCAACGCCCAGGTCGCGGGCCATGCGCTCGTACTTCGCGGGGTTTCGCCCGCCCGCCACATGCAGGACGAAATTGTCGGGCAGCAGGGCCATCATGCCAACCAGATGACGGATGCCCTTGAGGGCGAAGTTCGTGGCAGCAGTGGCCACCACGACCTGATCCTCTCCGATGTGGGACGCGGCCCGCAGGCGCAACCGCTCCTGGCAACAGATCGGCGAGAACCGCTGCAGATCCGGGCGGTTGTAAACCACGTCGATGGCGTCCTTGTTCAGAGACGGGTGCGCTTCCACCAGCCATTCGCGAACCAGATGGGAAACGCAGACAATCTGCGGGGTGCGCTTCATGCGGATGCGATCGATGAGATGGATGGCCCAGTTGCCGGGAGACAGTCGTCTGCGCAGCATCTTGAAGGAACGGGCGACCCCTTCTGGCCAGGCGCGCCGGGACAACTCCCAGAACTTGGAGATGGGGCCGCCGCCGATACGCAGGATGTCCTGGTTCAAAGTCTTACCCATGCCGAAGACCAGGTCGTAGCGGCCCTTCCGACATGCCTTGTCCGCAGCGTAGGCGAACCACAGGACCTTGACCATGCGGAACGCGCCGAACCGGCCCAACACGACAGGCTCGACACCGTCAGGCGGGTCGGTCTCGCATCGAGCGCAGATAAAGTCCACCGCATAACCGCGTGCGGCCAAGGCCTCGCTCAACCGCCAGGCAAAGGATTCCGCGCCGCCGTACCGGCTCAACCTGGGCATGGTCACCGCCAGCCGCGCTTTTTTAACCGCTGTTTCCATCTATCGAACTCTTGAACCTTTTTTCCCGTTCGGCAACGCCGGAGTTGCCCGCCGCACCAAAGACGGCTATGCATTCCAAAAAATCGAAAGGAACGCCATGTTTTTCGCCACCCCCACCCTGGACCTGCAGCTTTTTCTGCTCATCAACCAGCACTGGCACTCGGGCCTGCTGGATACGATCATGCCCCTGTTCTCGTCCATGGCCGTGCTCATGGGCATCCTGGCCGTTGCCGTGGCCACGGCCGTGATCAAAGGCGGCAAAAAACAGCTGATCCTTTTCCTTGTCCTGCTTGCTGGAATGGGAGTCTCGGACTTCACCACCAAACTGACCAAGGACGAAATTCATCGGGTCCGCCCGCTCAACGCCGTGGCCGGTACCCGCTACGTGGAGAATGGCGAGTGGCGCTCCCGTCCGGACAACTTTGTCAGGACCAAGGAAAACGGAACGTCCTACCCCTCGGCCCACTGCGCCAACACCATGACCCTGGCCCTGCTCGCTCTGCTCCTGTGGCCGGGGCTCAAGGCATGGCCGCTGCTGATACCGCTACTGTCGGGCTATTCCCGCATCTACCTGGGCAAGCACTATCCCACGGACGTCCTGGCCGGATGGCTTTGGGGCGTGATCGTGGCCGGAGCGATCTGGCTCCTGTGGCGGGAGCTTTCACGTCGTTTTCCCGCCCTTCGGCCGGATTGATCCGACCTTTTCAACCAAACAATTTTTTAGCGAAAACCGGACTAATCGTCCGCGTCATCCTGCATTCCGGCCTGTTTTCTGTAGCCCCGGTAGACCCGCATTCCCAGCCACCCAGAGACCACGAACAGCGCGATGCTCATGCCCACGGACAGAACAACACCCGTGGTCGATTCGCGGTTCATGCCCGCGCCGAACAGGGCGAAAATGAAATTCTGCGGAATGTAGCCCAGAGTCGAGCCGAGCACAAAGGGCATCAGCGGGATGGAGCTGACTCCGGCGGCCAGGTTGACGATCAGGTTGGACCCCAGAGGGAAGAGCCGGATGGCAAGGGCCGTGTTGAACGGTTCATGCTGGAGGAAACGGTTGACCTTGTGCACCCGCTTGCCGAGCTTGCGCTCCACCAGATCGCGCCCTCCAAGACGCCCGTACAAGGCGGCCAGGGCGCAGCCCAGGCCCGACCCCACCGTGGACAGCACCGTGCCGCCGAACACGCCGAAGGCAAAGCCGCCGAGAAAGCCTATGAGCTGGCGGGGCAATCCCACGGCGGTAAACACCGTGCTGACGGCCAGAAAGATGATCACGGACAGCGGCCCGCTTCCGAGGACATGGTCGTTGAACCACTTCGTGTCGGAAAGCATGTCGCCCAGGCCCAGGGCCCGAGAGACGTACACCGCCCCGCCGAGCACGGCCAGCATGACCAGCCCCTTGGCCAGAGACTTGAAATTCAGGTTGGAGTTCTGCTTATCCGAGGTCATTTCGCTCACGTTGCATACGATAATAGAGGACCAGCAAACAGCCCTGTCCCAGAAAGAACAGCGGGTCGCGCTGGACGAACCCGTAGATCAGTCCGGCCAGCCCTGAAACAGCCAGGACGGCCTGTGCCGAACGCGCCAAGGGTTGTACCCCTTTCCCGAGCGTTCGTAAAACAATGATCCGCACGAAATACAGCCCTTGAAAGACCACTACCAGGGCGAGCAGCCACCAGTGGTCAGGCAGGGTCATGCCTAACGCTTCTCTTTAACGGTGTAATTGATATACCGGGTGATGAGCCATTTGACCCCGATGAGGTCCCAGATGCCCGCCAGGGCCCGGTCCAGGGTGCCGTACTTGGACACGCCCGCTCCGCGCTCGCGGTGATTGACCTTGACCTCGTGAATACGCGCGCCCTCCATCTTCATCAGGATGGGGAAATAGCGGTGCATGTTCTTGAACCGGGGGATGCGCCGGAGCAGATCCGTGCGCATGACCTTGAGGGAGCAACCGGTGTCGTGCACGCCGTCGTCCACGATGGAATCGCGGATCTTGTTGGCGATTCTGGACGAAATGCGCTTGATGAAGGTGTCCTTGCGCTTGGCGCGCCAGCCGATGACCATCTCGCAGTCCTGGCCGAAGGCGGCGAGCATGTCCGGGATGTCGGACGGGTCGTTTTGCAGATCCGCGTCCATGGTGACCACGATGTCCGACTCCACTGCGTCGAATCCGGCGCAGAAGGCCGCGGACTGGCCCCGGTTCTCGGCAAAGGCCACATAGCGCACCTCGGGGTGGGCTTCGGCCAGCTCGCGAATGATGGACAGGCTTCGGTCCGTGCTGCAGTCGTCCACGAAAACGGCCTCCCAGGGGCGGCCAGTGGAGTCGGCCGCAGCCCTGATCTCGGCGAACAGGGTCTGCAGGTTGTCCTGCTCGTTGTACACGGGCAGGACCACGGAAAACTTTTCTGCGTTGCTCATAGGGATGATTCTCTACGGAATTCGGATCAGGTTGTAAACTTTTTGCTGCTCATTTCCCCCTTTGACCAAGGATTTCACGGTTAAAAAATTCTTTTTTGGAATTTCTCTACATTTGCTGTTGACAAATTTCCGGCATCCACCTAGAAACTCCTTCTCACGTGTCGCGGGGTGGAGCAGTACGGTAGCTCGTCGGGCTCATAACCCGAAGGTCGTAGGTTCAAATCCTGCCCCCGCTACCAAGGAAATCAAGCGGTTACATCTGAATGGATGTAACCGCTTTTTCTTTTGCCCAACAGATTTGATTTCTCGCCTAATTGAAAAAAAGGCCGTTCAGCCTGTTGACAAATATCCTCCACTCACATAGACTTGCCTCTCGCATGTCGCGGGGTGGAGCAGCACGGTAGCTCGTCGGGCTCATAACCCGAAGGTCGTAGGTTCAAATCCTGCCCCCGCTACCAAGGAAATCAAACGGTTACATCTGAATGGATGTAACCGTTTTTCTTTTTCCCTCCGCACGCCTCCGTCCCATTCTCACTCCTCTTTTCGGCTTACCTCCAGCCGCTATCCCGCCGCGTCGTCCCCTTGATTGACTGTACAATTTGTTTCTGGCATTGGGGAGAATAGGATTAAATATATCATGCGATGCATGCTGTTCCGGCGCGGCGATCGTTCACTTCATTCAAATCCACAGCAACCAACGTACCCAGACGAGGTTTGCAGCATGAAGACTCTCCTCAAGTTCTCCCCGGTCATCGTGGCCATTCTCATGGCCCTTCTGCCGACACCCCAAGGGCTAACCCCGCAGGCGTGGTATTTCCTTTCGATCTTTGTCGGAGTGGTTGTCGGGCTCATCATCGAGCCGGTTCCGGCCGCCCTGGTCGGCCTGTTCGGCGTGGCCCTGGTGGCCGTGCTCGGGCTTATCGACCCCAGCCCCACCGCAAACCGCAACTGGGCCTTGTCCGGTTTCTCCAACGGCGTCATCTGGCTCATCTTCTCGGCCTTCATGTTCGCCCTGGGATATCAGAAGACGGGCCTGGGCAAGCGAATCAGCCTGCTGCTCATCCGCTTCCTGGGCAAGTCCACTCTCGGGCTGGGATACGCCATCGCCATTTCCGACGCCATCCTTGCCCCGTTCATGCCGTCCAACACCGCCCGCAGCGCAGGCACCATCTACCCCATCGCCAGCAACATACCGCCGATGTTCAACTCCACCCCGGACAATGAACCGCGCAAGATGGGCGCGTACCTGCACTGGGTGGGCATCAGCGCCACCTGCGTGACCAGCTCCATGTTCCTGACCGCGCTGGCCCCGAACCTGCTGGCCGTGGACATGATCCAGAAGAGCGTGGGCATCTCCATCGGCTGGGGCGACTGGGCCAAGATCATGATTCCGGCCATGCTGCCCCTGTTCATCCTGACCCCGTGGCTGGGTTACGTGCTTTATCCGCCGACGCTGAAGCACTCGCCCGAGGCCCCCGCCTGGGCCGCCGAGGAGCTGCGCAAGATGGGCTCCGTCAGCACCAAGGAACTGATGATGCTCGGCTACGCTGTCCTGGCTTTGATATTCTGGATATTCGGCAAGCAGCTGCACGTAAACTCCACCGTGGCCGCCGTCTTCGTTCTTTCCCTGATGGTCCTGACCAATATCATCACCTGGGAAGACGTCATCACCAACAAGGGCGCCTGGAACGTCCTGGTCTGGTTCGCCACCCTGGTGGCCATGGCTGCCGGGCTGAAGAAGACCGGGGTGCTCGACTGGGTGGGCAACATGATCTCCACCAACCTGACCGGCATGGCTCCGGCATCCGTGGTGGTCCTGCTCGTCGTCCTCTTCTTCGTGCTCCACTACTTCTTTGCCAGCACCACGGCGCACACCACGGCCCTGCTGCCCCTGTTCATGGCCACGGCCGCTCCGGTGCTCCCGCCCGAGATGCTGCCCAAGGTCGCCCTGATGCTGGCCGGCTCCCTGGGCCTCATGGGCATCATCACGCCCTATGCCACGGGCCCCTCGCCCATCTGGTACGGAGCCGGCTTCATCAGCCAGGCGCGTTGGTGGGCCCTGGGCGGTATCTTCGGCCTGCTCTATCTCCTGGCCATGATCGGCGTCACGGCCTTCTACGTCTAACCCTATCCCCGTTTCAAAAAAAGAGCCGGTCGCAGTAACGCTGCGGCCGGCTTTTATCATTAGCGCTCTGGCGGGAGATATTGGAATGTCCCGGAGCCATAAAAAAAGCCCGGCCATCAGGCCGGGCTTTGATAATTCTCTGCGTAAGTTCGTCCTAGAGGACGTGATGAAAATCCATGACGTGCTGCAGAATATCGCCCATGGGGTCGAAGCTGTCCGCAAAAGAACAGGAAGCCAGGTCAACGGACGCAACGCAGTGTTCCGCGCCAAACAGAGCGGGCACGTACCCGGCCTCGTCGGCATGGTGAAGAAAGAGTTCGCCGTGAGTATCAGAAAAGAGTTCCGAATAGGTCAGGATGTCATGTTCGCCATGAGCAATGTCCGACTGCTGGGCATGAACATGAACGGAATCCAGGCTGGAATGGACGTCGCCGTCCGGAATCAGGCCGCCTTTGGAGTCCATGTGGACCTCGATTTCCTGATCCCCGCTCTGATCCGTAAGCGGTCCGGCAGCGGTCTCCACTTCCAGGGGCGCATCGGAAAAAGCAAACATGTAAATGTCGCCCGGCACTTCCTCGCCGCCGTGCAGTTGGAACACAGGCAAGGCGCCATCCTGGGCCTGCTCCTGATAATCCTTGAAGATCACCACACCGCCATGCTCGCCGGTCAACACAAGGTCCTTGCCGTCACAGGAAAACAGGACCTCGGAAACAAAAAAACCGAACTTGACCGGAACATCGGGATCGAGCGTGTACTCGACCACTTTTCCCGCTTCGGGAAGATCCACCTGCATGGGATGATGAGAAGAAGCCGATTCCGCCACGTGAACCTCCTGCGAGTAAAAAGTCGGAATCTTCGGTGAAGACGAACAGTTACGAACATCCCTATCACACACGGCATCTATTGTCAAAATATACCGGATTACCCCTGGTTACGCTGTGGAAAACTTCAAAAAATTTACGACTGAATCACAAAATGCGTCAATATGTGGAGAAATGCTGCGATCGGTTGACGAAAGCCCCTGTTTGTCGGTTACAAGATTAACCATGAAAACCTATACCAACCATCCTCTGACGATTAAATCCAAGCTGCTTTCAGGCATTCTCGCACCGCTGATCTTTTGCTGGATCATGGGGGGAGCTCCGGCCATCGCAGCCGAGCCTGCTCCGCAGATCAAACCCTGCACAGCATGTCATTCGGTGGAACGTATCTGTCTCAACGTGGACAGGGGGAGTGCTTTCTGGACCGATACGGTCAAACGGATGGCCGCTAACGGCGCTCACGTGGGGCCGGAGCAGGCTCCGGCTCTGGTCGCGCTGCTGGCAAACCCGGACCACGCCATGGTCCGCGAAATACTGAACTGTCCCGTCCAGGGCAGCACCGAGGCCCAGACCGTCAACGTCCCCATGGTTCTCATCCTGGCCCACCCCGCGCTCATGACCCTGACGCTGCTTCTGGCCTTGTGGGTGGCCTGGCAGGGCCTGAATCGCGCCCGATTCACCCTGCTTAAACAAAAGGTCGCCTTCAACTGGAAGGGACACACCCGATACGGGTTGATCGTCATGGGACTGTGGCTCGCCGGAGCCGTGGGCGGCTCCATCGTCACCGACATGCTCCAGGGCATCCCCGACACCTACGGGCTCCATGGAGGCACAGCTTCGCTTATGCTCGTGCTTATCGTCTTCGGCGGTTTATCCGGGCTCTATATGGACCGCAAAAAAGCCAAACGCACCATCCTCCCCATCCTGCACGGCGGGGCCAACCTGTTGCTGCTCCTGATGGCGTTGAGCCAGTTCGTCACGGGGGTCGGCATTCTCTTACGCATGGCCACGCCCTAAATACGAGTGTCACAATTCTTTCATGGCGGGACTTGCAACCCCGCCTTTTTTATGTCCATTATCCGTGGACCATGACCGTATTCAACAACAACGCCATCGGCGCACTGGAATTCACCGTCACCTGGGAACAGGACGGCGAACACCATGAGGAGTGGTTTCTGGGCCGCAAGGTCAACCCGGTAAACGACATCTTTCCGCGTGGAATGCGCGAGGCTCTGGAAGGCAAAGGGCCCGGCGAGTCCGTAGTCTTCACCTACGAGCCACGCCTGTGTATTCCCCGACGCAGGGAAAGCCTGGTGCTGACACTTGGCCGGGAACGGCTGCGTCGCAAAACCGTTTCGGGCGAGACGATCATCCCGAGAGTGGGCCGGTTCTATCCCCAGGGACATATGGACGGCCTGCTCGACGTCTATCCGGACACGCTGACCCCATTCAGGCTGATCGACCTTGATGACGAGACCTTCACAGCCGACCGTAACCACCCGCTCGCCGACATTCCCGTGACCATCGAGGCAAAGATCCAGTACCTTGAGGTACGCGACACCGGCACGTACGGTTCCCTGACCCACTGGCGCGAAGCCACCTGTGATTGGGGACCGGGCATGCAGGCCATGCTCGACGGCGAGCCGCCGGAATACTTCCACCCCGCTTTCTTCGACCGCGCGGCGGACCTCGACGAACATTTCCGTCCGCCCAATCCGGATGCGGCAGCGTTGCGCAATTACCAACAAATTCTCACCCGGTTCGTGAAGCCCGGCATGCGCGTCCTGGACCTTTCCCCGGACTCGGAGCGGCCCACCGGACGATATGACGCGGCGGCCTGCCTCTGCACCCTGGAATATATGGACCGGCCGGTGGACATCCTGCGCTACATCGACCATTTCCTGATGCCCGGTGCACCGATAATCCTGGCCTTCACCGACTCCTTCGACACCGACCGGGCCATCTGCGGCTGGGGCGAACTCCATACCTTCGAGCGCATGGGACTGGCCCTGGAATATCTGCGCATGGCTGGGTTCTCGGAGGACCTCGGCACCATTTCCATACGCAACGACTGGCGAGACAGGGACGACCCGGCATTCCTGGACAAGAAAGGCGTCAGTGACCCCATCTTCGTGGCCTACGGGCACAAAGCGAAATAGAATACGGGCCGCCCCACCTGGGCGGCCCGCCTTTTATTGAGGGGCATATCCCCGCGCAGCATCAGATACCCGCAAAGACGTCAGAAGGCAGTTCTCCCGACATCCGTACAAATGGAGCCTATTCCCCCAGTTTAACGAGGATCTTGATGTTTTCATCCTTGTTGTTGATCAGCTCCAGGAATCCCTTGTCCACGATGTCTTCCAGATCGATGCGACCCGTGATCAGCGGTTCAGCCTTGAGCGCGCCGCTGGCCAACAGGGCCGATACCCCTATGAAATCCTCCAGGGTATAGGCCAGCGTGCCGATGACCCGCTTGTCCGTACCGCTCAAACTGAAGAAGTTGAACTCGCTGGCCTCCTCGAAGATACCCACAATAATGGCCCGGCCCGCGTTGCGGATCACGTCCACGGCCAGCGGCCCGGTGAACTTGTTGCCCACGCACTCGAAGGATACGTCCGCCCCGGAGCCGTTGGTCATGGCCTTCACTTCGGCCACGGCGTCGCACTCGCGGGGGTTGAGGATGACGTCCGCGCCGCACTCCTTGGCCTTGGCAATCCGGGCGGAGGACATTTCCAGAACGATGATCTTGCCCGCGCCAGCGGCCTTGGCAGCCATCATGGTCCCCAGGCCGATTGTCCCCGCGCCGATGACCACGACCGTTTCCCCGAGGATGGATCCAGCCTCGCGCACGGCCTTGAACCCGGTGGCCAGGGGTTCGATGACCGCCCCGGCCTCTGGGGACACGCCCTTGGGCAGCACGAAGCAGAGTTCGGCCGGGACATTGACGTATTTGGCGAATGCGCCGTCGTTGTGCAGGCCGGTGAAGGCCAGTTTCTCGCAGACGTTGTACCGTCCGGCCCGGCAGGTGACGCACTCGCCGCAATGCTGACAGGCATCCGGGGCGACCATGTCGCCGACCTGCACATTGGTCACGCCCTCGCCGACCTCGACCACCGTGCCGGTGAACTCATGGCCCAGAATCAGGCTGCCCTGCTTCCCGGTCAGCGGATGCGGAGCGTCCACCGGGATGAAGATGGGACCGGCCACATACTCGTGCAGGTCGGAACCGCAGATACCGCACCACTCCACCTTGATCTTGACCCAGCCCGCCTCGGGAGACGGGGGAACGGGAACGGTCTCCACACGAACATCCTCTCTGCCATGCCAAACTGCGGCTCGCATTGTCTCACTCATGGGTAACTTCCTTTGTTTCGGGTTTGAATCCAGGATTGCCGTCGGCACTCTTGTGTCGACGCACGCAGGATTGCACCCCCCATGCCGTGAACCGAAGGTGTGACAGCACTTCGATCTGAAGCCGGACAGGAACTCCAATGAATTCACGACACGAAAAATCAAGGATTCCATTATCGGACCAAAGCGGTAGAAAAACCGGCCTTGTGCGAAATCCGAACAAGGACAGCGACACTGTCTGTTTTCCGAACAGAAAAACGGACACGGAAAAGAGCGGAAAAAAGGCCAAACAAAAAGGCCCCGGAGGCAAAATACCTCCGGGGCCGGTCTCAGCTTGGCGGGAAATGGACTAGTCGTCCAGCTGGATGTCCTTGCCTTCGAGCACGCGGTTCATGTTGCGCACGGCGCACATCTTACCGCACATGGTGCAGGAATCCTTGTGTTCGGGCTCGGAGGACTTGCGGTACTCCGTGGGCTTGACCGGATCCATGGACAGGGCGAACTGGGCGTCCCAATCCAGGGCCGCGCGGGCCTTGGCCATATTGTTGTCCCAGTCGACCGCGCCGGGATAGCCCTTGGCGATGTCGGCGGCATGGGCCGCGATACGGGTGGCCACGATGCCCTCTTTCATGTCCTCGAGGGTGGGCAGGCGCAGGTGCTCGGCCGGAGTGACGTAGCAGAGGAAGTCTGCGCCGGACGCGCCGGCAATGGCCCCGCCGATGGCGGCGGTAATGTGGTCGTAGCCCGGAGCCACGTCCGTGACCAGCGGTCCCAGGACGTAGAACGGCGCGTTGTGGCACAGCCGCTTTTCCATCATCATGTTGCCGGGGATCTCGTTCATGGCCATGTGGCCGGGGCCCTCGATCATGACCTGGACGTTGCGTTCCCAGGCGCGCTTGGTCAGCTCGCCCAGGGTGATCAACTCTTCCACCTGACAGGCGTCGGTGGCGTCGTTCAGGCAGCCGGGGCGGCAGCCGTCACCCAGGCTCAGGGTCACGTCATACTCTTCGCAGATGTCCAGCAGGCGATCAAAGTGCTCGTAGAACGGGTTCTCGGCGTTGTTGATCTCCATCCAGGTGAACAGCAGGGAGCCGCCGCGCGAAACGATGTTGGTCATTCTTTTCGCGGTCTTGACCTTTTCGGCGGTGTGCTTGTTCAGGCCCGCGTGAATGGTCAGGAAGTCAACGCCGTCCATGACGTGACGCTCAACCACCTTGAAGAACTCGTCCACGGTGATGTCCTGGAGGTTCTTGTCGTAGAAACCCACCGCGTCGTAGATGGGCACCGTGCCGATCATGGCCGGGGATATCTCGACCAGTCTCTGGCGGAATTCCTGGGTCTTGCCGTAGCAGGACAGGTCCATGATGGCCTCGGCCTTCATCTCCAGGGCGGCCCGGACCTTGTCCAGCTCGGGCTCCACGTCGCAGCAATCCTTGGAAATGCCCAGGTTGACGTTGATCTTGATGCGCATGCCCTCGCCCACGGCCTCGGCATCCAGGTTCTTGTGGTTCTTGTTGGCCGGAATGATCACGGCTCCCCGCGCCATCCGCTCCATGAGATCCTCGATGCGGATGTTTTCCTTGCGGGCCACGGTCTCCATCTGGGGGGTGACGATGCCCTTGCGGGCGGCGTCCATCTGGGTGGTGTATGACATTCGTTTACTCCTTCGCCGCTTCCATTTGATTGCGGAGGGCGGTTATTTTTGCTGCGATATTCGCATCCCCGACGATCTCGGTGACCAGAGCCACGCAACGCGCGCCGTGTCGGACCACCTCGCCGAGATTGTGTTCCTTGATGCCGCCGATGGCCACGAACGGGATATCGTGGTTGGCGACCACATAATCGAGATATTCAAAACCCACCGGGTCGACCACGTCGTCCTTGGTGTAGGTACGGAAGATCGGCCCCACGCCGATATAGTCCGCACCACGCTGGATGGCGTCGCGGGCCTGCTCCGGGCTGTGGGTGGACAGGCCGATGGCCATGTCCGGGCCGACCAGTTCGCGCACGCACTCCACAGGCAGGTCCTCCTGGCCCACGTGCACGCCGTCCGCGCCCACCAGAATGGCGATGTCGATGTCGTCGTTGACGATGAAGGCGGCACCGGCTTCACGGGTCAGGTCGCGTATGGCGCGGCACTCCGCGAGTTTCGCGCCCGCCTTCTTCTCCTTTTCACGATACTGGACCAGCTTCACGCCCGCGTCGAGCATCTGGCGAACCACCTCGACATTGGACCGCCCGTTGGAGAATTTCTCGGCGGTCAGGCAATACAGATCGGTATCCAGGATATTGCTGCGATTGAAGGTGGTCATGCGTTCTCCCCGCCGTTCATGGTCCCGAGAAAATGAGCCAGGATGACATCCGCCTGCTTGGCGGCGGCGATCCCCACCCTCGGCGACAGGGGCGGCGTTTCCAGGGAGCATTCGGTCACGCCGTCGCCGATGAGATAGAAGTTGTCGCGAACCTTGCGTGTGGCCAGTGCGTCGCCGTCGCCGCATCCGCCGATGCCCGAGGCCGATACCACCAGCCTGCCCAGAGGCAACAGCGCCTCGACAAGCCTTTTTTTGGCTGCGGCCCGATCAAAGGCCTCGACCACGGCGTCACATTCGCCGAAGAGCTTTTTCACCCGAGCCACGTCCACCCGCTCAACGTAGATGTCCAAATCCACGTCCGGGTTCACGGCGCGCATGTTGGCGGCCAGGGCCTCGGCCTTGTACTGACCCACCTGCTCGTTGAAAAACGCCTGACGATTCAGATTGGAAAACTCCACACGATCAAAGTCCACCAGCACAAAACGGGTGAACCCGCTGCGCACCAGGTGCATGGCGCAGTTCGACCCCAACCCGCCGCAACCGGCGATACCGATCTTGATGGATTGCAACCGAGCCAGGTTTTCCTCGCCGATATGGGCGGCTATCCCTTCTTCCACTTTGTTCACAGGGCTTCCCCCTTGGTTTCGAAAATGGGCTCCCAATCCTTGAATACCGGTTGGTATCCCTTGTCGCGCAGAGCGGCGCAAACCTCGTCCACGCTCCGCCCGTCGCTGATGTCGAACTGGCCGGTGTTCTCCTCGTCTTCGGTCCCGTCCGAATGGCCGCCAACAGCCGTGGACACGCCCGCGGACATGCGGGTCACGCCCAGAGGCAGGATGTTCTCGCGGAACTCGGCGTTCTCGCGGGTGGAGATGGTGATCCCCACCCGGGGCAGAAACAGCCGCAGGGCCATGAGGAACTGGACCATATCACGATCCGAGACGATGGTGGCCGGTTCCCAGTCGCCAACGTGCGGGCGCATGCGCGGCAGGGACACGGCGATGTCCGTCTCCGGATAGTTATGCATGAGGTATGCCGCATGCAGGCCGGTCAGCAACGCGTCGCGCCGCCAGTCGCCCAAACCGAGCAACGCGCCGATATTGACCACGCGCATGCCCGCCTTGCAGGCCCGCTCCGGAGCGTCCAGACGAAAGCGATAATCCCGCTTGGGCCCTTTGGGGTGGAGCACGGCGTAAAGCTCTTCGTCGTAGGTCTCCTGGAACATGGTCATGCCGTCCACACCCGCCTTGACCAGCCGGGCGTACTCTTCTTCGGTCAGGGCGTAGACCTCGATGGACACAGACGGGAAATGCCTGGTCAGGACCCGCGTGCACTTCTCCAGATAGTCCACTCCGGTCTTGGCAGAGGCGTCGCCTGTCAGGATGAGCAGGTTTTTCAACCCGGTGGCCGCGATGGCCGCGCCCTCGGCGTCCACCTCTTCCAGATCGAGCATGGAACGATGGATGGAGTTGGTGCAGTTGAACCCGCAATAGACACAGTGGTTCGTGCAGAAGTTGGCCAGATAAAGCGGTGTGAACAGGCTGACGGTCTTGCCGAAGTGCTGAATGGTCAACCGGCTGGCCTTTTGGGCCATTTCCTCGAGCAAAGGTTTTGCGGCCGGACTCATCAGGGCCATGAAGTCATCCACCGAGGCCGTGGTCCGGTTAATGGCCCGGCGCACGTCCTGTTCGGTGAAATCGTCGAAACGCGCGTCGGGCAAACCCTTTGCGTACGCCTCTACGAGCGGATAGAAACTCATGCCGCGCCTCCCAGAAAGCCGGTCAGGGGCGACGAGGCGTCGGCCAGCACGCGCTTTGCACCGGGCCCGGACAGGTAGGCTTCGCGACCGGCCCTGACCGCGCGGCCAAAGGCGCGGGCCATCATGACCGGGTCGCTGGCCGTGGCAATGGCCGTGTTGACCAGGACCGCGTCGGCTCCCATCTCCATGGCCTCACAGGCCTCGGACGGACGGCCGATGCCCGCGTCCACCACGATAGGCAGGTCGATCTCCTCTATGAGGATACGGACCATCTCGCGGGTCTTGAGCCCCCGGTTGGTGCCGATGGGCGCGCCCAGCGGCATGACTGCGGCAGCCCCCGCGTCCACAAGGGCTTTGGCAACATACAGGTCGGCGTTGACGTAAGGCAGGACGACGAAGCCCTCCTTGGCCAGGATTTCCGTGGCCTTCACCGTCTCATAGCCGTCGGGCAGCAGATAGCGGTTGTCCGAGATGACCTCGATCTTGATCCAGTCGCCGCAGCCCATGGCCCGGGCCAGCCGGGCGATGCGCACGGCCTCGTCCGCAGTACGCGCGCCCGAGGTGTTGGGCAGCAGCTGCATGTGTTTGGGAATGAAATCCATGACGTTGCCGGTTGAGGATTCCAGATCCACCCGGCGCAGCGCCACGGTGATGACCTCGGAGCCCGAGGCCTCGCAGACGCCAGGAATGACGCTGTCGTCGCCGTATTTGCCGGTGCCGGTGAAAAGACGGCTGGTCAGGGTCTTGCCGCCGATCTCGAAAGTATCCTTGCTCATGTGTGCTCCTACCCTCCGCCCACGAAGCGGAGAACTTCCAGATGGTCGCCGTCGTTGAGGCCGACCTCGCCGAACAGCTCACCGGGAACGATTTCCCCGTTGCGTTCGACGACCACGGCACTCGGCGCGATCTCTTTTGATTCGAGCAAGGCGAGAATGGTCAGGGGCTCGTCAAGCTCCGACGCCTTGCCGTTGATGGTGACGATCATAACGGTCTCCTTGCAGGCGTGGTGCGAAAAAAACGCCTGCCTCTGATGTGGGGCAAGCGCGGCGCGATGAATAATATCATCCTGTGGCAGCTTCCCTCCGTCGGTATTGTCCGAATCAGGTTCAAAGGGTCGGATCATCTTGATCCATCTCAGCCACAAGGGCCCCCCTAGCTGTCGAAAACCCTATGCGGTTTTCCAAGACCTGTAAAGTTATTCATCAAGACTAAAGTACTGCGTGCACCCGGCCGATAAGGAACTCGTGGCACATAACACAACGGGGGATGTCCTTCATGTTTTCCACACTGTTTCAAGCGACCGGTTTCAAGCGGGCCCTCGACCTGTTCGGGGCAGGCCGATTCGATGAAGGCAAGGCGCTGCTCAAGAGCCTTCAGGACGAATTCCTGGCGGTCTGCGACGAGAACGAAGCCTTGAAGAAACAGCTGGCCGAGGTGGCGGAAGTCCTCGACCTGGCTGAAAAAATCCATTTTGATGGGCAGAAGTACTGGCTTGAGGAGGACGGTGAGCGCAAGGGTCCGTTCTGTCAGGTCTGCTACGACCGCGACGGGCTGCTGGTCCACCTGCACCGGCGTGAAAACCACTGGGAGTGCCAGAGCTGCCACGGCCTGTACATTCTCCCTCGCGAATCCGAAAAGGCGCCGCAGAAAAAACCTCGTCTGCGTACTACGTTGGAAAAAAGCGTTCCCCTGTTCCTTGAGCAGGAAATGGGCTGATCAGGCCGACGGAACGAAAAAGCCCCCGCGCGGCAAACCGCGCGGGGGCTTTTTTTCGACGATGCGGACTAAATGAATTTGGTCCCGAACAAGGTCGCTCGCCGCGTCCAGAGTTCGGTCATGCCGTCATAGTCGAACTTGACCACGCCCCAGGCTAGATCGTCCATATTCATGCCCGGCAGATACACCTCCACCAGCACATTCTTGGTTACCCGCCTATGGTCTTTCCAGAGACTGGAGGCGAAGTCCCTCAGCGCCGTACGGTCAGGCAGCTTGGTCGTGGACAGGAAAACCTTCAACGTGATCCAGACCTGCCCGTACTCGCGGGTCTCGGATTTCTCCAGGAACTTGTAACGGTAGCCGTGGGCGGTCTTGTCCGGCGTGGGATCGGGCCGCTTCACGTCCTTGAACGCGGATCGGTCGATGACCAGGGTCTGCTGCCGGGCCGGTTCCGACACGGGCGTCAGATTCGGTTCTGACTCGATCTTGCGGGGAGTCGGTTCGGGCCGCTCGGTCTTGAGCGCCTCCGCCTTGAGAGCTTCCGCAGTCATCAAGGGCTCTGCGGTTTCCGTCGCAGGCTCGGGCTTGGCCGGCACAGCCGGCTTGGCTACCGCAGCCGCTTTCGCGGGCTCCACCGGGGCGGCCGGGGCCACGGCAAGACCCGCCTCTCGGGAACTCTTCTCCATGGCGCTCTGCAGCGAATACCCCATGGAACTGCTCTCCGAACGGATCATGTCGCTGGTTTTGAAGACCGCATACCATCCGTTGCGTAACAGCCCGAGCTGAACCACATCGCCGGGACGCAACGTCTGTACCATCGGCGAAGTAGTGGTCCGGCTCTGGTGCACGTTAACCTCGTTGGTCAGCACCACCCGCTGGATGGCCTGAGACTCTTCGGTCGCAGCCGGGGTCGGCGCGGGCGGCTGCTCCACCGATTGGCGAATAACCGGTGCTGCTGGCGCGGGAGCCGGTTCGGGTTCCGGTGCGGCGGCCGTTTCGTCGGTGACAGGTTCCAGATACTTGGCGCTGGCGTAGCCGATACCGTTCAAACGGGAACGGATGGTGGCGTTGGACGGGAAGACCACGATCCAATCGTCCTCGGGAAAGTCGATGATCACCCGTTCTCCGGCCTGCAGCGTGAGGACCTTGGTCCCCCGAACGCTCGGCTTGCTGCGGATGTTCAACTTGGTGGAGGAAACGGCCAGTTCGCCCCACGGCTTGGGCTCGTACCGATCCCGCGTGGGCTTGAGGAATTTGGCGTTGGAAAAACCGGCGGCCTTGGACTCGCTCGGGTCCGTGGCATCGGGTTCGTATATGGCCACCCAGCCGTCCTTCTCATGGGCTACCCGGACCTTTTGTCCGGCGTAGAGGCTGCCGACCCATTCGGCCCTGGGCGAACGGGCGTCACGCAGGTTGAGAGGACGGTCCGAGTACATGATCTCGCCGAAGGCGAAAGCCGGTGCGGCGGACAGAGCCAGACAAAAGACAACGAAGAGGAATGAAAAGACTTTGCGCATGGATGTCACCGCCTACATCATGGAGTTGAGTTCTTGGATGACCCGATCGGTGATGTCCATGGACCCGTCCACATACCCGATGATCTCGGGATCGGTCAGAATCATGGTGAACCCCCGCTCCTTGGCGATACCCTTGAGGATTGAATCCGCCCGGCGCATGACGAACCGGATGAGCTTGCGTTCCTCGTTCTGGATTTCCTGATTGCTGTTCTGAACCAGCTGCTCGTAGTCGCGCACGGTGGTGCGCAGCTCGGTCTCACGGCTCTGCTGCTCACTCACGGACAGTGCGTCCTCCTTGAGCCCTTCCTGGAGCTTGTTGACCTTGTCCAGGGCCAGACGGACACGCCGGTCCTTTTCCTTGCCCAGCTGTGCCAGGTCTTCCTGGGCGATCTTGCCTATCTTGGACTCGTTGATGATCCGCTGCGGATTGACGAACCCGACCTTGGAAGTTTGGGCCAGGGCAGGAACCGCCAGCAGGACAAGAGCGGCGGACAGCCACAGGGACAGAGGGAAACGCTTCATAGGGAGTAAATACCTCATTGTCGTTGAAGAATGGGGCCAGCCTAGCCGACAAGCCAGCCCCTGTCGATACCTACAGGGTGGAGAGGGGGTCGAGATCAAGACCGGTGCGCACCTTGCGCGGATCGGGATTGGCCCGCACCATGGCAGCGTAAAGCCCCCGGACCTTGCCCCAGTCGTCGGACTTGAGCAGGCAGTTGAACCGCTTGCGGCCGCGCAGCATGGACAGGGGCGCGGGAGCCGGACCGAGTACGCTGATACCGAGCGTCCTGCCCTGCTCACGCAGGACTTCGCCCATGAGGCCCAAGGCTGCCGGACCGTTGTCGAAATCCGATGGAAAACTAATGCGCACCAGCGCCATGTGGGAGAAAGGCGGGTAGCGGAACATGTTTCGCCGGGAGGCTTCACGGTCGAAGAATCCCTGGTAGTCGCCGCCCAGAATCTCTTTCCAGATGGGATGGTCCGGATTGCGGGTCTGGATAAGCACCCGGCCCGGATGCTCGCCTCGCCCGGCTCTGCCCGCCACCTGGACCAGCAGTTGGAAGGTCCGTTCCGAAGAACGGTAGTCCGGGAGATTCAACCCGAGGTCCCCATCGGCCACGACCACCAGGGTCACGCCCGGGAAATGGTGCCCCTTGGAGATCATCTGGGTGCCCACAAGGACCTGGGCCTCGCCCCGGCCAAAGGCCCCGAGTATCTCCTCCAGCCGCTCCTGTCGTCTCGTGGCGTCGCGGTCAAGACGCAGGACCTTGACGTCCTCCGGCAACAACTCGGCCAGAGCCTCCTCCAGCCTTTCCGTGCCCTCGCCCATGGGAATGAAATTCACGCCACCGCATTTGCGGCAGGTCAGCGGATAGGAATAGGTCCGGCCGCAATAGTGGCAGACCAGCCGCTCGCGCCCCTTGTGGTAGGTCATACCCACCTCGCAGTCCGGGCAACGCACGGTCTCGCCGCAATCCAGACAATACATCAGGGGAGCGTAGCCCCGCCGGTTGAGCATGACGATGACCTGCTCCCCAGCCTTGACGGTTTCGCGGATAGCCTCGCGCACCTTATCCGACAGGAGCTGCTTGGAACTGCCGAGTTCCGCGATGTTGACCAGCTCCACATCGGGCAGACGGGCGTCGCCGACCCGCTCCTTGAGAGTGGACACACTGATGCGCCCTGCGCTGGCGGCCTGGAAGGTCTTCACGTCAGGCGTGGCCGAGCCGAGCAGAAGGAGGCCCTTGCTTCTTCCCGTTCGGAACCAGGCCACTTCCTTGGCGTGATAGGCAAGGCGGTCCTCCTGCTTGAAGGACTCGTCATGCTCTTCGTCCATGACCACCATGCCCAGGTTGGGCAGGGGCAGAAACACGGCGGACCGGGTACCCACCACCAACATGGGTTCATCGCTTCCGGCCAGTTCTCGGAAAGAGGCCTCACGCTTCTTGGGGCTCTGGTACCCGTGATAAAAGATGGTCCGTATATGCGGAAACCTTTTGGCCACATTGCGGTAGAGCTGGCAGGCAAGGGCCACCTCCGGCGCGAGGAAGAGCACGGATCGCCCCTGTTCCAGCAGCCGCCGCGCCATCTCCATGTAGAGAACGGTCTTGCCGCTGCCGGTCACGCCATGGACCAGATGCGCGCCCCCGCCACTCTCCAGCGTCAGGGTCATTTCGTCGAGAGCGGTCTGCTGCTCCTCGGTAAGAGAAAATTCACAACCGGGGTCATCCGTTCCGTCCCGGCCCGCTCCATCTATCTCGGCCATATGGTCGGCGGTCAATTCACCCAGCCGGACCACGCCTGCGCCTTCTAGCTTCTCGGCCACATCCGGAGCCCAATCGCCCAGGGTATGACGCAGTGAATAAAGGCTCTGCGGACCATTCTCCATGAGGTGTTCCAGAAGCCTGAGCTGCCGCTTGGCATTGGGCCGCACAGCCCACGGCGGATCGGATTCCAGGGAGACAAAACGCTCTTCCGCCTCTTTCTTGGCATTGATGCGCACCCGCATGCGGCCATCAAACCACAACTCGGCCAGCGCGGCACGATCCTGGTCCTTTGCCTTGACGATGTCGGGCGGCCGCATGGACGGAGGCAGATTGCGCTCGGTCATGTGCCGGTCCACCTTGAACGTCACTGCTGCGGTACGCAGGCCGCGCGGCAGGGCAATCTCCAGGATACGCCCCACGTGGACCATCTGCCGGGAGGCCAGATTCACGGCCATGTCCACGAAATCCTGATCCAGCAGCGGAGACTGTTCCAGCGGCCAGATCATGTTCTTGATCTCAACGCCCTGAGGCGCGGACTCGGCCGGGCCGACCACCACGCCTGCGCGATGTGACTTGCCGAAGGGAATGATTACCCGCTGCCCCGGCGAAAGGGGCGGAAAATGCGAAGGAACCCCGTAGGTCCACGTTTCATAGGGTGGACTGACGAGCGTTACCTGCCAGAGATCGGCCATGGCGGCTTTACTTGGCTTGAGGATAATGGAATGCCCGGCGCAACAGGTCGAACGGCATGGGCGGTTCGGCGCACGGGGTGGGGTCGAGGGCATCGCGGGCGAAAAGTTCCTCGCCGTCCGCGCCGTTGAGCCGTACCCACTCGACACGGGCCGTCAAATCGCCCTGGCTGGAGCGGACCACCACCTGCTGCGGCATGCGATACCCCGCAAAGGTCCGGTAATCGGAAAACTCCACGGTTATCATACCAGTGTCCGAGGCGTAACGGACTGTCAGCGGCGCGAGATCCTCATTGTTGAGATAAATTGCGGGCTTTTCCTGGTCGGCGGCATCCGCGCCAAGCATGAGGCACGGGTCCTCCCCGCAGAATCCGTAGCTGCCGGAGGTCACGTCCACGCCCCATGACTGCCAGGTCTTGACCGGATTGGGGACCATCCAGACGAACAAGGGCGATACGGGGAAAGCTCCTGCAGTGCATGCCCCGACCACATTGCCGAACGACCCAACGGCCACGGCCTTGTCTCCCGCCTGCCACTGTTGACGCCACTTTCCCCGCGCGTACCACAGCTCCACGGACACCCCGGGGTAATCCGGGAAGGTCATCCGGGCCTGCCAGGAATGCACGGGGCCGTAGTTCTTCTGCATACGCGCGGTCAACTCGTCGCCGTCGGGTACGAAGGCAAAGGAAGGAATCGCGGTCAGACACACCATAAGAATCGTCAACAGGGTCTTCATGTTCTCTCTGGATTACGGATATGAAGGCGGGCGCTCATGCGCCCGCCCATTGGGTGCGTGTTAGGACGAGCAGGAAAGCAACTCTTGCAGCCGCTTGACCAGATCGTCGCGCAGTTCTTCGTCCTGCAAGGCAAAGTAGATGTTGGCGGTGAGATATTCCACCCAGTCGCCCGCGTCAAATCGTTGTCCGGCCAGACGGACGGCGATGAGTTTATCCTGGTCGGCCAACCCCTGCAAGGCGTCGGTCAGCTGGATTTCACCGCCCACGCCCGCGCGCTGACCCTCGAGGATGTCGAAGATTTCGGGCAGCAGGACATAGCGGCCGATGATGGCCAGGTTGGACGGCGCTTTCTCGGGCGAAGGCTTCTCGACCAGATTGGTCACCCGGTAGGTATGCGAATCGATGGGCTCGCCCTTGATCACGCCGTAACGACTGACCTTGGACTTGGGCACTTCGATGACGCCGACCACGGCCTTGCCGGTCTCCCGGGCGGCCTTGAGCAGCTCGCCGATGCCGGCCTGCACGCCGAACATGAGGTCGTCGCCGAGCATGACCGCGAACGGCTCGTTCTGGCAGACTTCACGGGCGGAAAGCACCGCGTGGCCCAGGCCGAGCTGTTCCTTCTGACGCACGCCGATGACGTTGACCAGGCTGGCAACGCGCCGAACCTCTTCGAGCATGGCGGTCTTGCCCGCCCGCTCCAGAAGCTGTTCCAGGAGGAAGTTGCGGTCGAAGTGATCTTCGATGATGGTCTTGTTCTGGTTGGTGATGAAGACCACGTCCTTCAGGCCTGCGGCAATACCCTCTTCCACGATGTACTGCACGATGGGCTTGCGGAAGATGGGCAGCATCTCCTTGGGGACGTTCTTGGTGGCCGGCAGCGAACGGGTGCCCCAGCCTGCGACCGGGATGACGGCTTTGGTGATTTCCATATGATCCTCCACTGTGGTGGTTGTCCTATTTCAGATACTTCTCGCACGCCTCGACGATGTCGCCGGTATAACGCTCCACAAGAGCCGGGTCGGCGGCCTCGACCATGACGCGGCAGACCGCTTCGGTGCCGGAATAACGCAGGAGCACACGGCCCTTGCCTTGGAGCGCGGCCTCGACCTTGCGCACGGCCTCCTGGACCTCAGGAGCCTGATCAAAGGGAATCTTGCGCTTGACGTGGACGTTTTGAAGCATCTGGGGAAATGGTTCGAGCAAGCCGGCCAGTTCGGACAGGGGCCGCTCCCGCTCGCGCATGATGCGCAGCAGTTGCAACGCGGCCAGCAGGCCGTCGCCGGTAGTGGAATGGTCCATGAAAATCAGGTGTCCTGACTGCTCTCCGCCGAGCACCGCGCCCTCGCGGCGCATGGCCTCGACCACATAGCGGTCGCCCACGTCGGTACGCAGCAGTTGCCCGCCGTGCTCCTTCATGAACAACTCGAGCGCCATGTTGGACATGACAGTGGCCACGAGCATGTTGCCCGGCAGGCTGTCCTTCTCGAGCAGCTCCAGAGCGCAGAGCGCCATGATCTGATCGCCGTCGAGTATGCGACCATTCTCGTCGCAGACGATGAGCCGGTCCGCGTCGCCGTCCAGGGCGATGCCCATGTCGGCACCCTCCTCCACCACCATCCGGGCGATGACCTCGGGATAGAGCGAGCCGCACTTCTGGTTGATGTTCAGGCCGTCCGGGGCCACGCCCACGGTGACGACCTCCGCGCCGAGTTCTTCCAGCACGTACGGGGCCACGCCATAGGCCGCGCCATGGGCGCAGTCGAGCACGATCTTGACCCCGTCCAGGGTCAGATGCGGAGAAAAGCTGTTCTTCAGATAGACGATGTACCGCCCGGGCGCGTCGGCGATGCGGTGGGCACGGCCCACCTCCTCAGCCGCGGGGTAATCCCACTGGGTGTCCTTGCCCAGGACCAGCTCGCTGATTTCATCCTCGACTTCGTCCGGGAGCTTGAACCCGTTGCGGTCGAAAAACTTGATGCCGTTATCCATGAACGGGTTGTGCGAGGCGGAGATGACCACGCCGAGGTCGGCGCGCATGTTCCGGGTCAAAAAGGATATGGCCGGGGTGGGCATGGGGCCGACCAGAAAAACGTCCATGCCGTTGGCGCACAGGCCGCTGGTCAGGGCGGTCTCGAAAACATAGCCGGACAGCCGGGTATCCTTGCCGATGACCACCCGGTGATGCTTGTTGCCGTTACGGAAGTATTGGCCTGCAGCCAGGCCGAGCCGGAGCGCGATCTCGGGCGTCATGGGGAAAATGTTCCCCTGCCCCCGCAGACCGTCGGTTCCGAAGAGTCTCTGTTTCATGGGATACTCCAAGATGCCGCTCGTGCAGCGGCTAATTCTTCTTGAAGACGGTTGTGACCGTCTCTGGATTTTTCTTTTCGAGCCTGCACCCTTCGGGGAGGGTCACGTCATAGTTCATCTCGAACTGTCCCTCACCGACCTTTTCGCCGAAGGCCACCGAGGCCAATATGGCTTTGCGGTACTCGTCATCGTGGAACAGGAAGACCGGCCCCTGGATGAGCAGGCGGACGTACCGCTGATGGACAGTAACCTTGAACCCTTCAGGGTCCTGGTACTCAATGGGCACCTTGACCCATATCTCACGGGTCTTGGGCGCGAAAAACGCCTCAACATTGACCTGACCGGGCAGGGCCTCGATCTCGTCGGGGACCTCCAGAGCCACGTCCTCGGCCCAGGACCGGGGTACGTCTTCCGGGAAATCGCCTTTCAGGACAACGCGGGTCTTGGAAATTTTGCGCAACTGGGTCTCGGGCCCCCTGACGGTGACCACATCGGGGGAGGCCGTGACTTCCTGCAGCTTGTAATCGGCATTGAGGTTGCCCGCCCAGGATGCTTCCACGGCGATCTTCTTGGAGATACGCCGATCCACCAAAAGGCGCAGCCGGTTGGGTCTGACCTCGATGATCTCGTAGGTAGAGGACAAGGGAATCTTGGCCGGATCGATGTCCACCACCTGCTCGCCGATCTTGAGATTGCTGACGTTGACCGGATAGGCCAGGTTCTGGGAGGAAAGGTTGCCGACCAATCCCTTTGGACCGCGCAACCGGACCTGGATCTTGTCCACCAGGCCGTCCTCGATAATCAAGCCCTCGGGCGGGTTGGTCATGACCACGGGCATGTCCACCCAGGTTTCCACGACCTCCCGGCCGGTGACCAGGAACCAGGTGAACACGGCCAGGGCGATGGACAGCAGTATGGTTTGCCAGTTTCTCAACATATCAACGCCCCAAAGCGTTCTTGAGCACACGCCGCAGGCGCGTCTCGTCCAGGCTGGTGGTCAGGCGGCCGTTCATGGCCACGGAAACTTCGCCCCGCTCCTCGGAGACCACCACGGTGATGGCGTCCGAGCCTTCGGAAATGCCCAGCGCGGCCCGGTGGCGAGTCCCGTACATGGGCTGGCCCCGGAGCTTGTTGGACAGGGGCAGAATACAGGCTGCCGCAACGATGCGGTCCCGGCGGACGATGACCGCCCCGTCGTGCAGGGGGGTGTCCGAAAAGAAGATGGTCTCGATGAGTTCCTTGTTGACCTTGGCGTCCAGCTCGATGCCGCGCTCGATGATGTCGCCCAGCGGCATGTTCTTCTCGATTACGATGATCGCGCCCGTAGAGGTATGCGACATGGTCATGACCGCCTGGGTCAACTGGTCCAGCGTGTCGTCTCGCACGTTGGATTTGTTCCAGAAACGTCTGGTGCCCACCGAAGCGAGCGCCTTGCGGATGTCGGTCTTGAAAAGAATGACCACCACCAGGAACAAAGAGGTCAGGAATTCCCCGAGCAGAGCGTTCAGGGTGTAGAGGTTGAACTTCTCGGCCACGTAGTAGATCACCAGCACCACTACCAGGCCGTAAAGCACGGCGGCAGCGCGGGTCCCACGGACGAGCACGATGATATTGTAATAGATAAAGGCCACCAGCCCGATATCGAGCAGGACCCTCCAGGTGACTTGAATACCGAAAAGCTCAAACATGTGCTTTAACTACGCCAATTCACGAGCTATGGTCAATGTCTGTCGCGTTAATTGCACTTCGTGCACGCGATGGATGGGAACGCCCTTGGCCGCGAGCACGGCCGTGGCCGCCTGAGTGGCGTTCTGCCGCTCTCCAGCCGCTGCTCCCACCAACCCCTGCCAGATGGATTTATTGGACAACCCCATGTAGACGGGCAGGCCAAGCGCATTGAATCGCTCGATCTCCCGCAAAATGGCCAGGTTGTGTTCCAGTTTTTTGCCGAACCCGATGCCCGGATCCAAAACGACCCGGTCAAGAGGCAGTCCGGCCTGTTCCAAAACCGATAGCCGCTCCTCGAAAAAGGTCATGATCTCGCCGACCACGTCATCGTAGCGCGGCTCGTCCTGCATGGTCTCGGGTTTGCCCAGAGAGTGCATGAGCACGTAGCCCGGCTTGTATTCGGCGAGCACGTCCAACAGCTCCGGCTCAAAACGGAACCCGGACACGTCGTTGATGATGGCGGCCCCGGCTTCCAGGCAACGAGCTGCCACCCTGGCCTTGTATGTATCCACCGAAATGACCGCGTCGGTTCCGGCTTCAACCAACCCTTCGACCACGGGGAGTACGCGATCCAGCTCTTCGGCTTCGCTCACCGGGTCGCTGTACGGACGCGTGGACTCGCCGCCGATGTCCAGAATGTGGGCACCCTGCCGCGCCAGCTCCAGTGCATGGGCCACCCCCGACGACGTGTCGGCATGGGTGCCGCCGTCGTAAAAAGAATCCGGAGTCACATTGACGATTCCGGCAATAAAAAAGGGGGAAGGTCCCAAGACCTTGCCCCCCTTAACTGTCCATGTCGTATCTTTCATGATCTGTCGCTTGCCGATTATTGCAACTTGCTTCCGCCGCCGTCTCCGTCGCGCCCTTCCCCGTCACCGTCATCGAGGATGAAGTCCTCGTCGGTTCCGGAAGGCTTGGCCGAATCACCGGGTTTTTCACTCACTGGTTCATACCCGGGACCGGCGTTGGTGGCCCGTCCGTTGGCAGTGTAGCCCGAAGGCGTACCGGACCCGGTGGAGCCGGACGATCCCGAACCGGAGTTGTTGTTCGGTTCCACAGGCGGCAATTCCTTGCCTTCCATGAGCAGATCGATGTCCTGACCGGAGATGGTCTCGCGTTCCAATAGGGCCATGGCGATGGCATCGAGCAGTTCGCGATTTTCCTTGATCAGGTTGGTGGCCTTCTCGTGGGCTTCCTCGACAAAACGGCGGACCTCGGAGTCGATCAGCTTGGCCGTCTCCTCGCCGTAGTTCTTGTTATGGATGAGTTCGCGGCCCAGGAAGACCTGCTCCTGGTTGTCACCGAAACTCATGGGACCGAGCTTGTCGGACATGCCCCACATGCAGACCATGTTGTGGGCGGTCTTGGTGGCCCGCTCTATGTCGTTGCTGGCGCCGGTGGTCAGCTGGTCGAGCACGACCTCCTCGGCCACACGGCCGCCCATGAGCACGGCCATGTTGTTGCACAGGTATTCCTTGGAATAATTGTGGCGATCCTCGCCGGGCAGCTGCATGGTCACGCCAAGCGCACGCCCTCGGGGAATGATGGAGACCTTGTGCACCGGATCGGTTCCGGGCAGGAACTTGGCCACCAGGGCGTGTCCGCCCTCATGGTAGGCCGTGGTCTTCTTGTCGTCCTCGGAGAGGATCATGGACCGGCGTTCGCGCCCGCCCATCATGACCTTGTCCTTGGCCTCCTCGAAATCACTCATATCGACCCGATCCTTGCCCAACTTGGCTGCGCCGAGCGCCGCCTCGTTGACCAGGTTTTCCAGATCCGCGCCCGAGAAACCGGGGGTACCCCTGGCAATGATCTCCAGGTCCACGGCCGGGGCCAGCGGGGTCTTGCGGCTGTGCACCTTGAGGATGCGCTCGCGTCCACGCAGGTCGGGGTTGGGTACGACAACCTGGCGGTCGAAACGGCCGGGCCGCAGCAACGCCGGATCGAGTACGTCCGGACGGTTGGTGGCGGCCACCAGGATGACGCCCTCGTTGGATTCGAAACCGTCCATTTCGACAAGCAGCTGGTTCAGAGTCTGCTCGCGTTCGTCGTGTCCACCGCCCAGGCCGGCGCCACGCTGACGGCCAACGGCGTCGATTTCATCGATGAAGATCAGGCAGGGAGCGTTCTTCTTGCCCTGTGCGAACAAGTCGCGCACGCGAGACGCGCCCACGCCGACAAACATCTCGACGAAGTCGGAGCCGGAAATGGAATAGAACGGCACGCCCGCCTCACCGGCCACGGCACGGGCCAGCAGGGTCTTACCGGTACCCGGGCTGCCCACCAGGAGCACGCCCTTGGGGATACGGCCGCCCAGGCGGGTGAACTTGCGCGGTTCGCGCAGAAAGTCCACGACCTCGGAAAGCTCTTCCTTGGCTTCGTCCACACCGGCCACGTCGTCAAAGGTAACCTTGGCGGTCTCCTCGTTGATCAGGCGGGCCTTGGACCGGCCGAAGCTCATGGCTCCGCGTCCGCCGCTGCCGCCGCCCTGCATCTGGCGCATGAAGAATATCCAGACACCGATGAGCAGGATCATGGGGAACCACGACAGGAGCAGAGTCAGGTACCAAGGCGACTCATCCGGCGGCTCGGCCTTGACCTCGACGCCCTTGCCGATGAGGGTCTCGATCATCTTCGGATCGTCCGGAGCATAAGTCTGGAACGACTCGCCGGAGCTCTTTACGCCGGAAATCTTCGGGCCCTGGATCTTGACCGAGGCCACGGCTCCGCTGTCCACCATCGACAGGAACTCGCTGTATGAAGGCGTGTCCTTGGGCACAGGGGGCTGGTTGAAAAGGTTGAAGAGGACAACCATCAAAATGAAGATGATCGCCCAGATGACAAGATTTTTCATATGGTTGTTCAAAGGAGAGTCCTCCGTAAGGGTCAAATAAACGGCCCGGGGGGCCCGCTTGACGTCGCGTTTGCCGCGAATTCAGGAATCTAGAGTAATGCCGTTGTTTGAAAAATCAAGTGATTCGGCAAAAAAACTCGGATTACGGACAGCCTCTACAGGGAACCGAGCCACTCTCTCAACGCTTTGATCTGCGCGGCCACCGAATCGGGGCCGGTGCCACCGGGGGTGATCCGCCGCCGAATGGCCGCCGAGTAGTCGAGCACGGAATAGACGTCTTCCCCGATCTCGCCGGAGAAACGCTTCAGCTCGTCCAGCTCCAGGTCTTCGAGCCCCACACCCTTGCCCTCGGCGTACGCCACGGCCGCACCGGTGATATGGTGCGCCTCGCGGAAAGGCACGCCCTTGGCGGCCAGGTAGTCGGCCAGCTCGGTGGCGTTGAGGAACCCGCGCTTGACGGTCGCGGCCATCTTTTCGGGCACGAACTCCATGAGCCGGAGCATGTCGGCCATGATGCCGAGCGACGCGGTGACCGTATGGTCGGCGTCGAAGAACGGCTCCTTGTCTTCCTGCATGTCCCGGTTGTAGGTCATGGGCAGCCCCTTGATCAGGACGAGCAGACCCATGAGCGAACCGACCACGCGGCCGGTCTTGCCGCGCATGATCTCGCAGGCGTCGGGGTTCTTCTTCTGGGGCATGATCGAGGAGCCCGTTGCGTACTGGTCGGGCAGCTTGACGTAACCGAAATTCGGGTTGGCCCAGATGATCAGTTCCTCGCACATGCGCGACAGGTGGGCCATGACCAGGGAACCGGTGAAGACGGCTTCCAGCACGAAGTCACGGTCGGACACGGCATCCATGGAGTTGGCGAAGGTCGCGGGCAGGCCGAGGTCGTCGGCCACGGCCTGGGGGTTCACGGGGTGCGTGGTACCGGCCAGGGCCGCAGCGCCCAGCGGCATGACACGGACCCGTTTCAGGGCGTCGGTCACGCGCTCATGGTCGCGCTTGAACATCTGGCAATAGGCCAGCAGGTGATGACCCAGGGTCACGGGCTGAGCGGGCTGGAAATGGGTGCAGCCGGGCAGCATGGTGTCCTTGTGCTCTTCGGCGCGGTCCACGTAGACCGTGATGAGCGAGGCCAGATACTGCTGCCAGGCGGCCAGCCTGGCGGCCACATGCAGGCGGAAGTCCAGCGCCACCTGATCGTTGCGGCTGCGCGCGGTGTGCAGCTTGCCGCCCAACGCCCCGATGATCTCGGTCAGCCGGGACTCGACGTTCATATGAACGTCTTCCATCTCGGTCTTCCAGACGAACTCGCCGGATTCGATCTCCGCCTTGACCTTGTCCAGGCCGTCGCAGATGGTCCGGGCCTCTTCATCGGTCAGAAAGCCCTGCTTGGCCAACATCCGGGCATGGGCCTGGGAACCGCGTATATCCTCGGCGTAGAGGAGCCGGTCAAAGGACACGGACTCGGAAAACGCCTCCATGGACGCGGCGGTTCCTTGCGCGAACCGCCCGCCCCACATCTTCTTGTCTGCCATGGCTTACTCGCAGGAGTCTTCGGACTCTTTTCCGCCCCACTTGGACTGCTGCATGCGGCCCTTGAGGCGCAGGCCAACCAGCTTGATGAACCCGGCTGCGTCGGACTGATCGTACACGTAGTCTTCCTCGAAAGTGGCCAGCTCGGAGTTGTAAAGAGAGAACGGGGATTTGCGGCCCAGCGGCACGCAGTTGCCCTTGTACAGCTTGACCCGCACGGTGCCGGTGACCTTTTCCTGGGACTTGTCGATCATGGCCTGCAGGGCCTCGCGCTCGGGCGAGAACCAGTACCCGTAGTACACCATCTCGGCGTATTTGGGAATGAGGGAGTCACGCAGGTGCATCATCTCGCGGTCCATGCACAGCCCTTCCAGATCACGGTGGGCGGCGGCCAGGATGGTTCCGCCGGGAGTCTCGTACACGCCTCGGGACTTCATGCCCACGAAGCGGTTCTCGACCATGTCGACACGACCGATGCCGTGCTTGCCGCCCAGCTCATTGAGCTTGGCCAGCAGGGCTGCCGGGGAGTACTTCACGGAGTTGATGGCGATGGGGTCGCCGGCCTCGAAGTCGATGGTGATCTCCTCGGGCTCGTCCGGGCACTTCTCGGGCGGAGTGATGTTACGGTAGCAATCCGGTCCCGGGGAATTCCACGGATCCTCCAACTCGCCGCCCTCGAACGAGGTATGCAGCAGGTTGGCGTCGATGGACCACGGCTTCTTGCGGCTGACCGGGATGGGAATCTCGTTTTCCTTGGCGAAATTGATCAGATCGGTGCGGGACTTGAGTTCCCACTCGCGCCACGGGGCGATCGTCGTCAACCGGGGGTTGAGCGCCATGGTGGCCAGCTCGAAACGAACCTGGTCGTTACCCTTGCCGGTGGCGCCGTGGGCCACGGCCTGAGCACCTTCCAGTTCGGCGATTTCGACCATGCGCTTGGAGATCAGCGGGCGGGCGATGGCCGTACCCAGCAAATAGCGACCCTCGTACAAGGCATTGGCCCGGAACATGGGGAAAACGTAGTCGCGCACGAATTCCTCGCGCATGTCTTCCACATAGGCCTTGACCGCGCCGGTCTTCAGCGCCTTGGCCTCGATGCCGTCCATCTCCTCGCCCTGACCGAGATCGGCGGTCATGCAGACCACATCGCAATCATAGTTGTTCTTGAGCCACTTGAGAATGATGGAGGTGTCCAATCCGCCGGAGTAGGCGAGCACGACCTTATCAATTTTCTGCATTGTATATTCCTCGTACTTCTTGAAATTATTTAAAGATCCACTCAAGGATCGCCTTTTGCGCGTGGAGCCGGTTCTCGGCCTGATCCCAGACGATGGAGGCCGGGGATTCAAAGACGGCTTCCGAAACTTCTTCGCCTCGGTGAGCGGGCAGGCAGTGCATGAAACTCGCGTTCGGCGCAGCCAGACCCATGAGGGCCTCGTCCACCATATAGCCGGCGAACGCGGCTTCGCGTTTCTTCTGCTCGGCTTCCTGGCCCATGGACGCCCATACGTCGGTGTTGATGTAGTCAGCCCCGGCCACGGCGACCTTGGGATCGTCGGTCAGGGTGATCTTCGCGCCGAGGTCGACGGCCTTGTCCAGGATGGCCTGGTCGGGCCTGTATCCCTCGGGGCAGGCCAAACGCAGCTCGTAGCCGAATGCGGCCGAACCGTTGATGAAGGAATGGGCCATGTTGTTGCCGTCGCCGACCCAGGCAACCTTGACCTTTTCCAGGTCCGGGGTGCGCTCGTACATGGTCAGGACGTCAGCCATGACCTGGCACGGGTGGTATTCGTCGGTCAGGGCATTGACCACCGGGATGTCGCCGTAATCGACCAGGGTTTCCAATTTCTCCTGGCCGAAGGTTCGCACGATGACCCCGTCAGCGTATCGCGACAGGACACGAGCGGTGTCCTTGAGCGGTTCGCTGCGCCCCAGCTGGGAGTCGCGGGCGGCGATGAACACCGGGTCCCCGCCCAACTGGCGCACGCCCACCTCGAAGGACACGCGGGTCCGGGTAGACGCTTTTTCGAAAATCAAAAGCAGGGTTTTGCCGTCCAGAAGATCGGTGCGGACCTTGCCGTCCTTCATCTCCTTGGCGCGCAGGATAACCTGCTTCACTTCATCCCTCGGGATGTCCAGAATGGTCAGAAAGTGTTTGGGCATCGTACGTTTACTCCATCATCGATTGCCTAGATATCAGGAAAGAGATGGAGTTTGGCCCATATTAATATGAATGTAAAGGAATTTGGCCGTCAAAGGCCGGAAACCCATGGCGGGCAAGGACGCGCGGCTACTGGTGCCTGCCGAGCCACTCGTGAAACTGCTTCAACGTCAGGCAGCGGCTGGCCGGTCCGCTGCGCACATAGAACTCCTCGCCCTTGGCCGCATCCAGAATGGCCGGAGCCGGGGCCGGGATGCAATGCACGCTCAGGACCCGCTTGTCGCCCACCTCTATGATACGGCTGTCGATATACCGCGAGAACTCGGTGCCGATATGCCGGTCCACCAGATTATTGAAGTGCAGCAACGCCTTGTCGTCACTGTCGAAATTATCCTCGTCAAAGCCGGTCACGCTGCCGTCGTCGGCCACGCCGACAAGCAGGGTGCCACCCTCGGAATTGAGGAAGGCGGACACGGTCTTGAGGCAGGCGTGTTCGATCTCCTTGCCGTTTTTGCCGGACTTGAGATTGAAGCGCAGGGTCTGCTTGAACTCCAGCCTTCCGCCCTCTCCGGCCTGGATCAGGGCGAGGATGTCGTCCTCGGTGGTCGCAGCCTCACGCCGCAGACCGAGGGACTCGATGCGCCCCCGGCTTCGATGCAGGACGAAGAGCACGCCGAAGGCCATGAGGATGAGGACCACGGCCCCTGCCTGCAGGAAGGAATCGCTGGTCAGGGTGTTCAACACGTTTTTGCGCGGCACGGCCACGCCCAGGGACAGGGTGTCGCCGAAAATGGACAGGGGCATGGCCCAGGTCCACCAGATCTCGCCGTCCAGGGTAAAAGGAAACGGCTTTTCCGGGGTTCCGTCCTCCAGAGCCGCCAGCCCGGATACGGCCTTGCGGACCACGGGGTCGGGCAGCTCGTCCGGAGTCAGTGCCTTGCCCGACAGTTCCGGGGCCACGTCGGCCCCCAATCCGCTCACGGGCATGGCCCGGCCATCGCCCCAGTAGAGGAATATGCGCTCCGCCCCGCCGCGCTCCGCCCCGCTGAGCTGGGACAGAATGGCCTCGGCCGGGAAGGCGAAGGAAATCATGAGGTGCTGGCCTGATCCGGAATCCACCAGAGAGGAAGCGGTGATCCAGGCCACGTTGACGTGGTGGAAGCGGTTCGCGCCGCGCCAGTTGACCTGGCCCGGCTCGAGGTGGCTGAACTCGTCGGAGAGAACGCCGTCCACCTGGGCCAGATTCATCTTCCAGCCGAGAAACGGCTTGTCATCGGCCTTGCCGTCCTTGAGCAAGGTCCATGAAAGCACGGTGTGCAGCTCGTCGGGTACGGCCTCGACCATGCCGCCAAAGCGTCGGGTGAGCAGATAGCGCAGCCCCTGCCCGTCGCTGACCATGACCGCTTCAAGGTTCTGATGATCCTTGAGCACCGCGCTGAATTCCTTGCGCAAGGCGGCGGGCTCCAGGCTCTTGAGCAACCCCTGGCTTATTTCCTGATTGGAACTGCGCACGGCGTTCAGCAGCACGGTCACCGCGCCGGACAGGCCTCGGGCGGAGTTCTCCACGGCCACCACGGCCGCGTCGTGGCGGATCTCGCGTACGCCCATGTAGGCCAGCGCGCCCACAGCCGCCACCGCGAAGATGACGCCGTAAAAAATCAGGCTGTACAGTTGCTTGCCTCGAATACCGTGCATGCCTATTCCGCCGTCTCCAGCTGTTCGTCCAGGACCCTGTCCACGGCCGCATCGGTCATGTCAAACATGATCTCACCGTGGTCGAACCCGGCCAGATGCAGCAGCCCGTGGGCCAGAAGCCGGGCGAGATGTTCCAGCGGCAGCTGACCGTACAGGTCGGTTTCCCGCACCAGGGCGTCCACGGACAGGGCCAGCTCGCCGAGAAACACATGGTCCCCGGGATCGCCGACCTCTGCATACGCTTCATCGGCTTCGTGAGCGGGAAAGCTGAGGATGTTGGTCGGGCCGGTGCAGCCCAGAAATTCGCTGTTGAGCCGGGCGATCTCTCGGTCGTCCACCAGCTTCAGTTCAAAGATCCTGCCGGTGAGTCCCAAGGCGTCGAGCAGGATGACGGAGAGCGCCCCCAGCTCGGACCGGGACAGAGGGAACCTCGGGTCGAGCCTTGTCTCCCTGATAATCGTCACCGGGCTGTCCACACTCATTGTCCTTCGCTCTCATGGGCGTCGTAGGCCCGGACAATACGCCCCACCAGAGGATGGCGGATGACGTCCTTCTCATCGAAGGTGATGAATTTCACGCCCTTGACTCCATCGAGGATGTGCCGGGCGTGAAGCAGGCCGGATTTCGAGTGAACCGGCAGGTCGATCTGGGTGACGTCGCCGGTGACCACGGCCTTGGAGCCGAAGCCGAGCCGGGTCAGGAACATCTTCATCTGCTCGGGCGTGGTATTCTGGGCCTCGTCCAGGATGATGAAGGCGTCGTTCAGGGTGCGCCCGCGCATGAAGGCCAGCGGAGCCACCTCGATGACTCCGGACTCCTGGTAGTCCTGGACCTTGGCGAAATCGAGCATGTCATGCAGGGCGTCGTAGAGCGGCCGCAGGTACGGATTGATCTTCTCGGCCAGATCGCCGGGCAGAAAGCCGAGCTTCTCGCCCGCTTCAACCGCCGGACGGGTCAGGACAATACGCTTGACCTCGCGACGGGTCAGGGCGCCCACGGCCATGGCCACGGCCAGGTAGGTCTTGCCCGTACCCGCCGGACCGATGCCGAAGGTCATGTCCGACTCGCGGATGGCGTCGAGATATTCGCGCTGGTTCAGCGACTTGGGCGATACGGTCCGCTTGCCCGAGGTGGCGTAAACGTCACCCTTGAAGACTTCGCACACATCGGCCGAGGGCTGACGCTCAAGGATGCGGCAGGCGAAGTCAACGTCCTGCGGATACACGGCCTTGCCGCGCCGGATCATGGCGTAAAGCTGGGTCAGAACCTGGGCGGCCAGATCGGACTTGTCCTCCTCCCCTTCCGGGGTCTCGATGACCACCGAGTTGCCCCGGTTCTCAATGCGCGCGCCGATGCGCTCACCCAAAAGTTTCAGGTGCTGACCATGGGGGCCGAAAAGCTGGCTGGCCATGTGGCCGTCGTCGAATTCAAGCTTGGTTGTGGACAGAACAATTTCCTCCGAATTAATCCTTGGCGCGCAAAAACATCCACTTGCATGCCTTGCGTTCCAGAACGTTGGCGACCTCATACAGGGCCGCGCCCATGATGGACATGCCGAGGATGCCGGAGAACATGGTCAGGTAGTCCATGGCTCCCCAAGCGTCCATGATCATATATCCCAGCCCCCTGGTGGTGGCAAAGGATTCAACGAAAAAAAGCACGGCCACGGACACGCCGGTGCCGAGCCGAAGCGCCGTGAACCCGTGCGGCAAAGCCGCCGGGAGCAGAACCTCGCGCAGTACGTCCATGTTCGAGCCGCCCAGAGAGCGAACCGAATCGAAATATTTGGGATGGATGGACCGCACCCCGTCGCGGGTGGTGACCAGTATTTGATAGCCGAGAATGAGCGCGATCATGGCGATCTTCGAGGTGTCGCCCAATCCAAGCAGAAGCAGGAACACCGGCAGGAGCACGATCTTGGGTACCGGGTAGGTCAGGAAGACGAACGGAGCCAGGATGTCGTCCACGCGATTGACGCTGCCCATGATCAGGCCCAGCGGAAAGGCCGTTACCCAGGCCAGCCCCATGGCGGTCACCGAACGATACAGACTGACCCCGAAGTGCTCCCAGAAGATGCGTGTGGTCATTGCCTGCCCCAGAGCCACCACGGCATCTTCGGGATTTGGCAGAATGACCCCGCCCAGCGCCACGGCGGTCAGCTTCCAGAGCAGGCCCACCACCAGGACGACCAGGCCGTAGCGCAGTATGGCGTTGACCGGCCTTACCACTGGGCCTCCACAGTATGGCGCAGTTCCCGAAGCAGCGCGAAGCACGCCTCGGTGTCGCGGATGCGCGCGTCGCCGAAGCCGGGGTTGTCGAACACGGCCACGGGACGGGCCGGTCGTGCGGACATGACCATGATTCTTTGCCCGAGCATGACCGCCTCTTCGAGCGAATGGGTAACCAGCACATAAGGCACCCGGCGCACCTGCCAGGCCGTGAGCAGGGCCAGTTGCAGCCGCTCGCGGGTCAGGGCGTCCAGGGAGGAAAAGGGTTCGTCGAGCAGGGTTAGCCGGGGCCGGGTGACAAAGGCGCGTGCGATTGCCACCCGCTGCTGCTCACCGCCGGAAAGATTGGCAGGATAGTCGTTGTCCCGCCCGGTGATGCCGACCTCGGCCAGCTGGGCGCGCGCCCGTTCCAGCCGCTCCCTGCGGCCCACGCCCTGAATCTTGAGTCCGAGCGCCACGTTGTCGATGACCGTACGCCAGGGCAGCAGACCGTAATCTTGAAGAATAATGGAAATATCCGAGGCCGGGCCGGAGATGGGCTCACCGCCGAGCAAGGCCCGCCCCGTATCGGGCGCGGCCAGACCGCTCAGCAGGTAGAGCAGCGTCGTCTTGCCGCAACCGGACGGACCGACCACGGCCAGGGTCTCCCCCTGCTCCAAGGTGAAGTTGACGTCCTGAATAACGGTCTTGCCGTCATAGGACTTGCCCAGATTCTCAGCGGTCAGCATGGGCTAGTTGCGCGCGGGCGGCAGGGCCGAAGCGTCGGACACCCGTTCCTTGAGCAATCCCTTGGCGATCATCCAGTCCTGAACCTCGTTCAACTCCGCAGTTGCGGGCAACTCGGGTGCGGGGAAGGGATACACCGGGAATTTCGAGATGAGCGGCTTGGGGATGCGGCAGGTCTCGGCCATGAGCGGACGATATTTCTCGGGATTGGCTGCCAGCCGCCGGACCGCCTCGCCGTATGCGGCCAGGAACTTCGTATAGGCTGCGCCGTTATTCTCGAAATAACGTTTGTGCAGGCAAAGCACGGTGAGCGGGAGATTCAGGTCCTCGGCCGTGACCAGGACATTACCGCCCTTGAGCCGGGCCAGAGAAAGCAACGGCTCGGGCAACAGGGCCGAGTCGACCTGGTCGGTCAGCAGCATCTGCAGACGGATGGGCATTTTTTTGACTTCCAGCCGCTCGAAATAGTTCTCCTGCACCCCAAGATGGCCTTCCAGCTTGTCGGCCAGAAACTCCATGACCGTAGACTTGGACAAGGCCAGAGAGCGGCCCTGCATCCCGGCCAGATCACGGTCGCGGTTGGCGGGCGAAAGAGCGATGCCGAACATGGGGTATCCCGGCGTGGTCCGCCAGGAAGTCAGGGCGATATGCATGGGCACACCCCGATCCAGAAGCAGGTAGGTGGCCACAAGATCGCCGAAATAGCCGTCGATCTGTCCGGTCTGCATGGCCGTGTCGCGTTCCAGCGCGGACATGAACCGGACCAGAGTCACATCCAGGCCTTGCTCGGCAAACAGCCCTTCCCTGTCGGCCACCTGCAACGGCAGAGTATCGATGACCGGCAGGATGCCGAAACGTATCTTGATGTCCTCGGCACGCGCCGAGGTGGCCAAAGCCAGGATCACGGCCAGGGCTAGCAGGATTTTCTTCATTCCGATTCCCCTTGAATTTGCTGGCGATCACTTAGCACGGCAAAACCGGAAAGAAAAGACGGCAGGTCCCCCTGCACTCCGTTCCCAAAGGGAATCGCGAATCAGGATATCCGAAGGTCGTCCGCAAAGCGCTTGCGGAAATATTTCTCAATCGATTCTGAACTCTTGAAAACATCCTTCGGAATAGTGGCGAGGTCGAAGCCGTATATAACCTGGAAACGCAGCTTGCTGGAAACATTTCTGGTCACGGAATAAAAGACATATCCACCCTTGGGCGTCTCATACCCGTGCTCGGTCAGGACGTCGCGAAGCGACTTCGCCACCTCCTGGTCCTTGTCGAAACGCACGATGTAAAAACCTTCATGATAGTACTTCCCGTTCACCAGCACCTGCTTTCCGTCAAGCAGTTTCCAGTGGCCCCGGGAGACGATCAGTCGCTCCCGAAGCAGCCAGCAGATGGCCTCGGGGACTTTGCCGGAAGCAGCCACGTAGACTTCACCCTGTGTACGTATGCTCGCGTTGGGAGGCAGGAGAAAACAGACCGGACCGGTGTGTACCGCCTTGTCCTTGATCGTACTGTTCTCCAGCCGGGTCATGCCATCAGGCAGCGTGACCTCCGGAAATCCATCATTGCTGCCTCCGTCTTCGGCCACCGTAGCGCCGTTGCAGCCAAACAGGGCCAACAGCACGGCCAACCCCGCCAAAATCACCATTTTGCGCATGCATCCTCCCGAAACAACATCAAGTTTTGTTAAGACCATTAGGCCCTAACATACATAATATCTGTTGGGAAGGGCTTACCTATTGAAGATATTGGCAAATACGGATGACGTAAAAAAGCACCGCAGGGCCTGAAAATGGAACCGACCGGTCCCGGGGCTACCCTCACCCCCCGTGGGAATGGCCTTCGGCATGCCCGAAGAAACCGCCCAGAAGGCTCTTGGCAACCAAGGCCAGAGTCAGCAGCGCGGCGGCTACACCCACCCAGTGAGGCAGCAGTTCGCCCACTTCCGAAACAGTCGCACGGACGTCCAGGCCGAGCGCCGCGTAGAGGTGGTCTGTCACCCAGGCCAACGCCAGTGAACAGATCACGATGGAGGCCACATAGAGTCCGGCGGCCCGCTTGCCCAACGTCTTGAGCATGACCGTTATGGTCGCTCCGTTGGTAGCCGGTCCTGCCAGAAGAAAGACCAGTGCTGCGCCCGGAGACAGGCCCTTGAGCAGAAGCGAGGCCGCGATGGGCGTGGAGGCCGTGGCGCAGACGTACAGGGGCAACGCCACCACCAGCATGGCCACATAGGAGAACAGGCCGGTGCCCACCCAACGGTCAACGGCATCCGCCGGAATGGCCGCCGAGATGATCCCGGCTATGAGCACGCCCACCAGGAGCCAGCGCCCGATGTCCTCGATCATCTCGCCGAAGGCGTATTGCATACCCGCCGAGAAGCGGCCCTTGAAGGTGGGCGCAGGTGCCACGGCGCAGGAACCGCCGCAGCCGCAACCGGTGCAGCCGGCGGAGCTTTGCGACAACCCGGCCAGCGGCAGGGGCTCAGCCTTGTCATCGGGGAAGGCGTTTATCAGGGTACCCGCGAAGACTGCCGTGATGGATGCGGCAACGGGTCTGATGACGGTCATGATGGGGTCGATGAGGGCGTAGGTCACCGCCATGGAATCGACTCCGGTCTCGGGAGTGGAAATCATGAAGGCCGTGGTCGCCCCCTTGCTGGCCCCCTGCCTGCGCAGTCCGAGAGCAGCGGGCAGCACTCCGCAGGAGCACAACGGGAGAGGTACGCCGATGACTGCGGCTTTCAGCACCGCCCCAAACGACCTCCCGCCCAAATGGCGGGCCATGAACGAATCGGGAACAAATCCCTTGAGCAAACCGGCCACGAAAAAGCCGAAGAGTACATACGGAGCGGCCTCCACCAACACGTTCCAGGACTCGACCAGAACATTGACGACTATATCAAGCATGAAAAACTCACAATGACGTTTTATTCATAAATGAACAAGTATTCATAATACAGAACAAAAAAAAGGAGGAGGCGGGCTACGCCTCTTCCTTAATGTGATCCAGCCCCTGGGAGACCAGGTTGCGCACATGGTCGTCGTCCAGGGAATAAAAGACGTTCTTGCCCTCCTTGCGGTAGCGCACCAGCTTGGCGGCGCGCAGCAGCCTGAGCTGATGGGAGATGGCAGACTGGGACATATCCAGGACCTCGGCCAGGGCGCATACGCAGAGCTCACCTATGGACAAGGCGAACAGGATGCGTACTCGGGTATAGTCCCCAAGCGCCTTGAAAAGTTCGGCCAGGAACAGGAATTCCCTTTCAGAGAGCATGGACTCTCGGGCGGCAGCCACGTTTTTCACGTGCTGTTCGGTATCACTACAAGCTACATTCGACATTTTTTCCCTCACATGAACATTCACTCACTTGTTATGATCTTACGGTCATACCCCTTGGTTGTCAAGCCCGGTGCTCCTTAACAGAACACCGGGCGTCGTTGCCATTCACGCCTTGCTACCCAAGGCCCAGCCGGTTCAGCGTCAGCAGCTTGCGACCCGAAAAATCGAGGATGCGATCGATCAGTTCGCCGTGAGCCAACCCCGCTTCCCGCACCTCGGCCATGAGCCCCGCCACGATCTTTTCCTGCTCCAGATAGCTGAACACCACCTCGCGCACATCGCGCAGTGAAACCAGACGGTCCGCCCAGCCCATGCCCTCCTGGTACAGCATCCGGGCCGAGATGTACGAGGCGAGCAAAGCCATCTGATGAGGCCGGGGCAGATCTTGCACGATACGGTCTCGATACTGCTCGACAAGCACGGGCGGGCAGTAGGCCAGAAGGACCTCGACCAGCGTCGGGTCATCGGCCACACGCTCCACGGACTCCATGAGCACGGCGTCCACCCGGTCGGCCAGGGCGTTGATGGATTCGGACAGGGCGTAGGAGAGTTCGGTGACGGTCCGCTGCCCCCCGGCCAGCTTGTACTCCCGCATGAGCACACGCGCTTCCGACCGCGCCCGCGTCCTGAGAATGTCCAGCAGCTGAGGGATGTATGCTTCCTTGATACCCAGGAACTCCTCTTCGCTGAGGATGAGCCCGGCCAGGATCTCGTAGGACGAGCAGATGACCCCGGTCTTGTTGGCCGACGGGCCGGGCACCACCGGCACTCCGGATTTCTCGAGCTGGGCACGGGCGTCGGCGGAGATGAAGATATTCGCCCCCTCCACGATGCCCTTGGCCGAAGGCGTGCCGTCCGGTTGCAGGAACGCCTTCCAATTGGACATGTTTATGGTGTCCGGCCTGCCCCCGGACGGGATGAAGATATCCGCGACCACGGTGTTGTGCAGGGAGTTGCGGATGCGCGTGCCCTTGGGGTCGTTCGCAGCGACGGCAAAGGCGCCTTCCCCGACAAGGCAATCCTTGTCGAAATCCGAGGTCCGCAGATTGTTGTCCATGAGCCGAAGCAGCTCACCATGGTCCATGCCTGCCGGATCGTGGACCGCGCCGTGTCCGTCGGACATGGCCACGATCCTGGCGTTGTCTCCATACTCGCGAATGAGAATGCGCATGACGTTGGAGGCCACGTCACCGGCTGGTCCGCCTGTGATCTTGACCGTGAACGGCTGTTTCCTGGGATCGATGCCGAGGGTGTGCAACAGTTCCTCGGCAAAGACGATGACCCCTTCCGAGGTCACGCCGTACTGCTTGTGGGCAATGCCCGCACCGGGTTTGGAGCTCATGAACGCGCTGGGCCATTTGTAGCCGCGCCGCGCGGCCCGGTCCGCCATCCACTGGATGTGCGCCGGGGTAATGTTCTCGTCCGGTCCCAGGAAGATGATCTCCTCGCGGTTCAGATAATCCACTATGCCGGGCTGGACAAATCCCTCGCTTCCTTCGGGAACGACCAGCAGGTCCAGGAAGGAATCGACCATGGACTTCACAGCCAGGTCGATGTCCCCTTCCGGGCCGAGCAGGATGACCGCCTTGGAGCCGCCCTCCGGAATGTCCTTGTTCTTGAACTGCTGGGCCCGGGCCAGTTTGGTGACCTCGTCCAGCAACCGGTTGGATTCCACCTCGAACTGCTCCTGGCTCCAGGTCCGGACGACCCGAACCCCACCGCGCGCCATGTCGCGGTAACGCACCTGGAAGGCCCAGCTGTAGGGGCCGTGGAAGCAGTACACCCCGAAGGGCCGCTCCTTGCGCCGCAGCGGAGCCAGGATGAGCGGGTCGAGCCTAAAGCTCAGGCCCAGCTTGTGTTCCAGGTAGTAGTTGGTGCGCAGGGTATAGCGGAAAAACTTGTAGATGTAGGTAAGAATGTCGCGGTGGATGACGTTGTCCACGTCCCTGATGGCCGCACGGACGCGATCGCGCTGTTCTCGCAAGGCCAGAGCCCTGTCGCCCGCAAAGGCCGGATTGAAACGCACGTCAAAGTACTCCATGAGCATCCCTGCCACGTCCCTATGCTTGAGAACGGCGTAGACGATGCGCGAGGAGGTGTAGGCGTGCAGATCTTTGCGGATCAGGAACTGGTGGGCGAACTCCCCTGCGGCCTGCATAAGCATGACCTCGGCGAGTTCCCAGCCGTCCTCGTAGGCCAGGGCTTCAAGACCGTGGGGCGCGAACCATTTGCACATCTCGAGCTGCCGCTTGAGCTTGAGCCACAACGCTCCGCCCGCTTCCAGGTCCACCCGTTTCCGGTCCAGATAGAAGCTCATGATCGTAATAGAAGGAAGGCCCACCCGCTCGAATTCGTCGGCATAGGCCCGGTCCACGGGGATGCCCTGTCGGGCCAGAACGTTGACCACCGTATGCAGCAGCCCTTTTTTGGGCGGCTGGGACATGGCCACGCCAATGCGGTCGAAACCGGGATGAACATCCTTTTCGAGCTGGACCTGAACCCGCTCCTCGTTCTCCACACAGCCGCAGGTCTTAAAATGGCGGACGGCGCGGGCGGGTTCGAACTTCTCCATGTAGTCCTCGCTGGCCCAGCCGAGAAACCGCTCGAACCCGCTCAGGTCGTCGGGAGCGAGATCCATCTTCCCGGTGCGCGCCCGTTCCAGAACCTCCTGCACCCCCGCATGGTCCGGTGCACACAGGGGCTGCCGACCGAGAACAAAGGTGTCCAACCTGAGGGTATCGTCCCGGCTGGAATAAAGACGCGCATGCTGGATCTCCTTTTTGCGATACTGCTTGAGGACCCAGCCGAGGGTGTCCATGTCCCCGCTTGGGGAGATATGCGTGACCCTGGAGCCGCACGGGCTGTGCAGGGCTATGGATTGTTTCTCCTCGCGAACCATGCCGGAGATGAGCGCCATTAGGTGCTTTATCTGCTCGTCTTCGCCATGTGTCTGAAAGTAATATTCCGGCATGTCGCCGTAAAACCATGGGACCAGCGTTTCAGCCGATTCTCCCAGGGTCTTGAGCAGTTTTTCCCGAATCTTGGCCGGATCAGCAGGCAAATTCCCGTCCATTGTGCGTCTCCATTGCGTTTGGGTAACATTTCCACGTGTCTCCTTTGTGCATGGGCGAAGCCACGGCGTCAACCCCATGAAATCGGAATCGTCATAGCCCCGACACGTTATAAATGTCTTACTTATCAATCTAATGGCGTGGACATAAAAAGTGTGACAGCGTATGTAAACGGATATGGGCAGCCAGGAAAGATAATCCGATAAGGGAGTAGGGATATGAGCAAAAGCGCCATCGATACCGGGATTCTCCTGGAGACGGGAACAAATGAACTCGAAATACTCGAGTTCTATATCAACGAGATCCGTGAAGAGGGGAAGGAACCGGTCCCGAACTTTTTCGGCATCAACGTGGCCAAGGTCATGCAGGTCATCGAGACCCCAAACCTGGAACCGCCCGAATCGGCGCCCCATCCCTCGTTCATGGGAACCATTCCCCTGCGCGACCTCATCCTCCCGGTACTAGACCTGTCCGTCTGGCTTGAACTGGACATGCCCAAGACCGAACGGGATATCGTCATCGTCACCGAGTTCAGCAAATCAGTGACCGGCTTTCTGGTTTCGGGCGTGACCGAGATTCACCGGGTTGGATGGGGCGAAGTCATTCCGCCTTCAAGCATCATCTCCACCAACACGGACGCCATCGTTGGCCTCATCGACAAGGGCGACTACTTTGTCCAGCTCCTGGACCTGGAGACCATCCTGTCCCAGTTCGAGCCCGACAGCGGCGTGGAAATCACCGTTTCCACCAACGAGTACAAAGTCCTGGTGGCCGATGACTCGGCAACCATCCGGGCCATGATCAAGGCAAACCTGACCGAGGCCAACTTCCGGCCCATGATCACTACCAACGGCGACGAGGCCCTGCGTACCGTGATGGATCTCAAGGCCAAGGCCGAGGCCGAAGGCCGGGACATCACCGAATACGTCGATCTGGTCATTTCCGACATCGAGATGCCCCTCATGGACGGATTCAGTCTTACCAAGAATATCAAGCAGGATCCGGTCTTGCGGAAACTCCCCGTTATCCTGTACTCTTCCATCATTACGAACGAACTGCGGCACAAAGGGGAATCGGTGGGCGCGGACATGCAGATATCAAAACCCGACCTGCACACCATCCCGCAAGTGGCGCTTGAACTTATTGAAGGTGGTGCGGATTGATCCAGCGAGGGGATGAAGTCCTCGAAGTATTTATCGAAGAAACAACGGACCGGCTCGACTCCATCGAGTCGGGTCTGTTGCAGTTGGAAAACTGCGGCGACTGCGACCCGGAAGTCATCAATTCCATCTTTCGCGACGCCCATTCTGTCAAGGCAGGGTCCAACCTGCTCAAGCTGACCACTGTAGAAGACCTGGCCCACAAGCTTGAAAACGTTTTCGAGATGATCCGCAAGAAGCAGATTGCCCCTTCGGAAGTCATCATCACCGCCTGCCTCGAATCCGTGGACAAGCTCCGCGAACTGATCGAGAACATAGAAAACAGCGACACCATATCCACCCGGCTGCACTCGCACATGCTCGCGGTGGCGGTCCAGAAGACCCTGCAAGGGGACTAGAAAACATGCACGCAAAAGCGGCCGCGTCTCAATGAGACGCGGCCGCTTTTTTCATGCGTTTCTCTGCCGACCTAGTTTTCCAGCGTCGCCAGAAGCTCCTGGGCCTCGCTCATGCGCGAGAAGGAGGTGTTCTTGAAGACCTCGCTCTCCACGGCCTTGACGAACTCGTCATAGGTCATGACCCGGAAATCCATCATCGTACCCTTGAGTCGGAAATACATCTCCAGGAAGGCGAAGACCGGCTCGTCGGTCAGAGTCTTGGCCAACTCGCGGCCATTGTTCAGGGTGGTATACGGCTTGTTCATGCCGCCCAGATAGAACATGTCCAGGCCGGACTTGCCGTCCGTGACCACTCCGAGCAGATTGAAGGTCTGCAGCCTGGCCGTGAATTCCTCAGTCATGTTGGGCATTTCCATCAGGTCCTTTTTGGGGAACATGCCCACGAACACCATCTGCCCGCCCTCTTCGGCCATGGTGTGCCGAAAGACGTGCTCGTCCCGGTTTTTCCGGGCGGCCTTGACGGTTTCGTAAAGGTCCAGGGAAAAGGCGAGCTTCAGTTCCTGTGCGACTTTTTCGTCCATGTAGTTCTCCGTTAGATGATTCCGTGCAGCGGGCCGCCCTTGGCGCCCAGTTCGTCCACCCGTTTCTCCACCTCGGGGTCTTCCTCAAGGGGCGGTGCGTGGTAGGTCTTCAGCCGGGCGTCCACCACCAGGGCCTTGTCTGCCCCCCAGTGCTTGGCGTGGGTGAATGCGCCTGCGCCATAAATGTCCGTGGCCGGGTCGGAGCGGGTAAAGGTCACCCACAGGAAGTTGTCCCAGTTCTCGGCCGCGAATCCCGCGTCGTCGGCAACCACCACCAGGGGGAATCCCTCGATGCCGGGGACCTTGGCCAGCATGTCGCCCAGCCGATCCAGGGCCGGGTCCTGCTGGTCCCGCTTGCGGCTGTGCTTGGGGCCCTTGATGATCAGGATACCCGGCGCGAAGACCTGCGGATCACGGAACCCGCGCGGCAGATCGAGTCCGGACGGGACCTCCACGGCCAGTTCGCGTTTGCGGCTCCCGGCCACAGCCAGAACGAGCTTGGACCCCTGGTTCAGGCTGATGCCCGAGTAGTCCAGGGTATCGATGGTGGTCCGGGTGATGAAATGCAGATCGCGGGTCAAATCCACCCGCTCCAGCAAGTGGCGGAAGAATTCGGGCACGTCGTGGCAGCCCACACCATGCGGCAGGTCTTCCCGGGCCGCGATGAGCACGTATTTCGACAGCGAGGTCTGGGTATTGCCAAGCAGCGCCATGGCGTTGGTCAGCAGCTCCTGCGGCTGGCGTTCGGCGGCGTACGGCACGTAACGCTCACTGCCCACGGCCAGGAGCAGCGGGTGCACCCCGGCTGCGTCCACGGCGTGCACCTCATGCACACCGGCAAAAACCGACGGCACCAGCTCGGCGGTCAGCTCGTGGACGAACTCGCCAAACAGGGTGTCCTCCTGAGGCGGGCGGCCCACTGTGGTGAAGGGCCAGATCGCATCGTCGCGATGGTAGACCTTGTCCACCCTGAGCACCGGGAAATCGTGGGCCAGGCTGTAATAGCCCAGATGGTCGCCGAACGGTCCCTCGGGCTTTTCCCCACCCCGCACCACCGTGCCGCAGATGCAAAAGTCCGCTTCGGCAGGGATGGGTAAACCGCCCGGCCGTTTGACCATGGGGATCCGGTGGCCGCCCAGTGCTCCGGCAAAAAATATCTCGGCCAGCCCCTCGGGCAGGGGCATCATGGCGGCCAGAGTCATGGACGGTGCGCCGCCCACCGCAATGTTGACCTTGAGCGGTTCGCCACGGCGCAGAGCCTCGGCGTGGTGATGGCCTATGCCCCGATGGATCTGGTAATGCAGCCCCACTTCCCGATCGCGGACATATTCGTTGCCCGACAGCTGGACGCGGTACATGCCGAGGTTGGACCCGGCAAAGCCCGGCGCGGCCGGGTCCTCGGTGTAGACCTGGGGAAGCGTCACGTAGGGGCCGCCGTCCATGGGCCAGGACTGGAGTTCCGGCAGGCTGGAAATGACGGTCTCGTTGGCCATGACCGGACCGTCCGAGACCTTTTTGGGCAAGGTATGCCAGGCCGTTCTGGGCGCACCCAGATATTGCCATGGACGGCGCAGGCACTCCATAGGGTCGAGCTTGAGTTTCATCAGCCGCTCGACCGTTTCCAGGGTGTCGCGGAAGAGGAAGCGCATGCGCTCCCGCGTACCATAGAGGTTGGCGGCCATGGGGAAACGACAGCCCCTGACATTGCTGAAGAGCAGAGCCGGACCCTTGGCCCGGAATACCCTGCGCTGAATGGCGCCGATCTCTATTTTTGCGTCCACACTCTTGTCGATGCGGGCAAGCTCACCCTTGGCCTCGAGAGCATCGAGGCATTCACGCGTATTCCTGTATCCCATTGCGGTTCCCGTTTGTTGACTTGTGGCGAGCCAATCTAGACGGAAAAGGCGGAAAAGTTAAGCGGAGAATCGATCTGCGCGGGAACCTTGGAGCGGGAGCAGTCGGGCTAGTTGGACGCCGAAGGAGGCTCCCAGACGCAAGCGTACTGCACGGTTGAAAGCTGTCGATAAGCCGTGTGAAGCTCCTCTTCCAACGGCTTCATCCAGCGTGAAGCGAGATTGCGGCAGGTGTTGCAGAACTCCTCAGGGTAGTTGCACACCAGGCAATAGGGTTGATAATCGTCGCATCGCGCAGCGTTCCAAGGGCGTTGGTGCCCAAGAATGCACTTCTTGTGATGAAAGACACACTCCTGACAACTGTTTGACATTGTTAACACTTTACGCATTATATAGTCCTCCGAACCGGGTATGATCTCATTATTGCCTGTAAGCACGGAGGAGTCGTTTTTTGTATTATAATCTGGGCGAGGGCAGCCGGATTTTCGCGCAATGGATACACGACCGTTTCCAACCCGGCGAAATCCCGGCACTCTGCGGAAGGCGGGTCCCCGAGCCTTGTCATTTACCCCGTTTCTGCTAGGCTCCCCGAAATCGAAATCGTGCTTGGAGGAAACAGATGTCTCTCATTCAATGGGACGAAGCCATGTCCGTGGGCATGGACGAGCTGGACGAGCAGCACAGGGAACTCATCGACCTGCTCAACGAGTCCTATGACGCCATTCAGCGTCACGACGAAACGCTCATGGTCTTGCTCATAGACAAGATGCGCGACTATTCCATGGTGCATTTCCAGGCGGAGGAAGCCGTCCTGCGCAGCCTGGGCTACCCGGACATCGAGGCCCACACCAAGCAGCACCGAATCTATGCCGACAAAGTGGATGAGTTCAGGCGTGACATGCTCGTCAGAACCAATCTTTCCCAGGTCTTCATCTTCCTCAGCCGCTGGCTGACCAACCATATCATGCATGAAGACCGCAAGTTCATCCCCTGGCTCCCGGAGACCGACGACGAGGGGGCGTGATGAGAAAAGAAAAAGCCCCTGCACGTATGCAGGGGCTTTTTCTTTTCTCATGGTGGGCTATGCAGGATTCGAACCTGCGACCTCTTGCTCCGGAGGCAAGCACTCTATCCAACTGAGCTAATAGCCCACGGGAAGGAAGTAGCTATACTTCCCCTACTCCTTTGTCAAGGCTATACTATCCACCGTAAAAATGAAACAGGAAACGGCCGGAAGCCACGTCGGTTGGTTTTTCCTTGCAAAAAAGTCTAAAAAAAGTCTATAAGCTCAGGTATCAGCCGGGCGGGAGAATACATGGAAGCAAAACGCATCATCCTGGCGGTCAGCGGCGCAAGCGGCAGCCTGTACGCCCAATCCCTGATCAAGGGACTCATTGGCCGCGACGACGTGGAACTCCACGTCATCATCTCCGACGCCGCCAGAAAGGTGCTGGCCCTGGAAACCGACCTTACGCCTGAAGACCTTACAAAGGGCGCAACGGTCCATGACGCCGACGACATCTCCGCCCCGCCTGCCAGCGGCTCATGGAGACACGATGGCATGATCATCTGCCCCTGCTCCATGGCCACCCTGTCCGCCGTCGCCACCGGCTACGGCCACACCCTCATCCATCGGGCAGCGGACGTGACCCTCAAGGAACGCGGCAGGCTGATCCTCGTGCCGCGGGAAACCCCGCTTTCCACCATCCATCTGCAAAACATGCTCACGGCGACACAGGCCGGAGCTGTCATTTTACCGGCATGTCCGGGTTTCTATCATCGCCCGGCAACCATTGCGGACCTGACCGACCAGCTGGCCGGCAAGGTCCTCGACCAACTGGACATTCCCCATTCCCTGTTCAGGCGGTGGGGAGAGTAGGAGAAACGCCATGGAGATTACCTGGTTCGGCCACGCGAATTTCAGAATCAAGGCCGCCGACGCCACCCTGTTCATCGATCCGTTTTTCGTGGGCAACCCCAGCGCCCCCAGTTCGTACAAGGATGTGGACGAGTGCAACCTCATCCTGGTGACCCACGACCATCACGATCACATCGGCCAGACGCTTGAGCTGGCGATCAAACATGACGCCGAAGTGGTCGCCATGTTCGACGTCATCCAGAATCTGATGAAGGAAGGGCTGCCCGAACACCTGGGCGTGGGCATGAACATCGGCGGCACGGTCAGGCGCAAGGGACTGGACATCCAGATGACCCAGGCCATCCACTCCTCGTCCAGCGGCGTGCCTGCAGGCTTCGTCATCACCGAACCGGGCGGACTGTGCGTCTACGATTCGGGCGATACGGCACTCTTCGGCGACATGGAGCTGATCGGGAAATTCCACGACATCGACGTGGCGATCCTGCCCATCGGCGGCCGGTTCACCATGGACGCGCAGCAGGCGGCCTACGCCTGCAAACTGCTCAAGTGCAAGAAACTCATTCCCCAGCACTGGGGAACCTGGGGCATTCTCGACCAGAACACCCAATCCATGACCGAACAGTTGGCCCTGGTCGCTCCCGATACGGAGATGCTCGAGTTGGCTATCGGCAAGCCCCTGACCATCTAGCGGACTAGTACTCCTCGTACACCGCCGGGTCCTGTCCCTTGAGGCGGCCGTCAGGGCGCGCCAAGGCGTCGATGGCCGCCATGTCCGCGTCGCACAGCTCGAAGTTGAACACATTCATGTTCTCCTTCTGCCGCTCGGGTGTGGCGGATTTGGGCACAGGCACGACGCCCGACTGAACGTGCCAACGCAGGACGACCTGGGCCACGCTCTTGCCCGTGACCTCGGCGATCTCCTGCAACGTCTTCTCTTTCATTATATTGAGGGTCCTGGCTAGAGGGCTCCACGCCTGAGTGACGATATGGTGCCTGCGGTCGAAAGCGACCTGCTCCTTCTGTGAAAAATAGGGATGCAGTTCCACCTGATTGACCGCCGGAGCCGTGCCGGTTTCCCGAACCAGCACTTCCAGATGCTCGGGCAGGAAGTTGCATACGCCCGCCGAACGGATCAGCCCCCGCTCCCTGGCTTCAAGCAAGGCCTTCCACGCCTCCACATACAAACCCTGTTTCGGATTGGGCCAGTGGATTAGATACAAGTCCCAATAATCGAGTCCGGCCCGGTAGAGGGATTCCTCAATGGTTCGCAAAGCCTCCTCGCGCCGCTGGTGGCGTCCCGGCAGCTTGGAGACCAGAAACAGTTTTTCCCGGTCAATGTCGGCCCGGCGCACGGCCTGCCCCAGCGCTCCCTCGTTCTCGTAATTGAAGGCGGAATCCAGAAGCCGGTATCCGGCGTCGACACCCCCTACAAGAGCCTTCACCCCTTCCAGGCCGTTGAGTTTGTAGGTACCCAGGCCCAGCGCGGGCATGCTTCTGCCGTCGTTCAAGGTGATTTCGGGAATGTGTACTTCCTGCATGACAGTCTCCATAAGCGTGAAGGTGACGCGATAACGGGGCTCCTGGCCATTTACGTCACCATACGGCATTTCGCTATGGATTCAACCCGTGAAATCAGGATTCCCGTGATGTTTTCAAGGCCTGCAGGGCTCCATGGATTTTGTCCGCCCGTTTGGGACCGATGCCGGACAGCGCCCCGATGTCCTTGGGCCCGGCCTCGAGCATGGCGTCCAGGGACTCGAAACGATCCCAGAGGATCCGCGCCGTCTTGGGTCCGATGCCGGGCAGGGAGGTCAACTCGCTGCTCAAGACCGCTTTCTTGCGCGCCCGCCGCTGCCGCCCCAGCACGAAACGGTGGGCTGCATCACGGATCTTCTGCAGGAAGAGCAATTCCGGACTGCCCGGTTTGAGGGGCATGGGGTTCTTGCGACCGGGCCGGAAAATAACGTCGCCCAACTCACCGGCACGACGGGTCTCGCCCTTGGCAATGGAGGCCAGCTCCCAGCCACATTCCTCGGTGCACTCGGCCAGCCCCTTTTCCACGGCCGCGATCTGCCCCCTGCCGCCGTCGATAAGTACCAGATCAGGCCAGGGCGGACCGGACTCAATGCGTCGACGCGCCCATCCGGCCAGGGCCGCGTAGTCGTCACCCGATCCGTCCAGATCGGGGAAGGCATAGACACGTGAGGCCTCCGGGTTGCGTCGGCCATCCTCGAAGACCACCTGCCCCACGCGCATGTCGCGGCCGCCCAGGTGTGAAGCGTCCACGCACTCGATGCGCACCGGCTCTTCCGGGAGCCGCAAGACCTTCTGCAACCGCGAGGTAATGGTCTCGTGCACCTCCATGGACCGTGAGGCGACGTTACGGGCAATGCCGAGCAACTGTTTTTCCTGCGTGTTCCGCGGTGTGACGATATGCACGTTGTGCCCACTGCGCTCGGCCAGGATTTCCGGCAGCGGGGATTCCTCCAAATCCATCGGCACGACCAGGGTGGACGGTATGAACCGCCCCACACCGTAGAATTGGCCGATGAAACTCTCGACCACCTCCGGCCCCTCCTCCAGGGTCAGACCGGGCCAGAAAAACTGTTTTTGGTCGAGCAGACGCCCCTGGCGCACGAAGAGAAGCCCCAGACCAAGCCCCTGGCCGTTCTCGGCAATACCGACCACGTCACGGTCACGGTTGTCGTGGATCACTGCGGCCTGCCCTTCCACGGTCTTCTTCACCGCCCGAATCTGGTCACGGTATTCCGCAGCCCGCTCGAACGCCATATCCCTGGACGCCGTCTTCATCTTCCTTGTCAGGTCATCCACCAGTTCCAGACTGCGGCCGGACAGAAGCATTTCCACCCGATGGACCATCTCCGCATACTCCTGCCGGTCAACATCCTTGGTGCACGGCGCCCAGCACTGACCAATGTCGTGATACAGGCACGGACGGACACGATTCCGGAATGCGGTGTCCTTGCACTTGCGCAGCGGAAACACCTTGCCGAGCAGCTTCCAGACGGTTCGCGCGGCCGAGGCCGAGGTGAACGGCCCAAAATAGACCGAACCGTCCCGAACCACCTTGCGGGTCATGGACAGACGGGGAAAGTCGTTTTGGCGGTCCAGACGAAAGAGGACGTATTGCTTGTCATCCTTGAGGACGACATTGTAGCGCGGCCGGTGCTTCTTGATCAGCCCGGACTCCAGGAGCAGGGCCTCCTTTTCGGTGGCCGTGAGCAAGGTATCGATGTGGCGGATGCGGGCGACCAGGGCGCGTGTCTTGGGAGTCTGCCCTGCCGGATTGCGGAAATAGGAGGCCAGCCGACGCCGCAGCTTCTTGGCCTTGCCCACATAGAGGATCCGCCCGCGTTCATCTTTCATTAAATAAACGCCGGGCGTGTCGGGGAACTGGTCGGCAAAAAATTTGTACTCGGTATCCATATCGGTGCGGTTTTTTTTCAACACATTTTGGGGTGAAAAGGACTATACGGGATTTTTACCCACAAATCACCCTCTCCAACTATACACACATCTGACTGAATTTATGACACTAAATACCTTTATACTCAAAGTGGAAGTTCAATTTTTTGGCCGGTAAAAAAATTTTTACTTTCTTTTATTTTTTGGCCCAAAACCCTTGCAAAAGACCTTTGGCTACGATAAACGGGATGCAGTTTAGGCGTTAACTTGGTTTTTAACCTGCAAAAAAAGGAAGAACAAATGAAACGTTTGTCTCTGCTCGCAGCTGCCCTGATCATGGTTCTGGGCATGGCTGTGTCCGCTTCCGCGGCTCCTGAGGTTTCCATCTCCGGTAACCTCCTCGTGAACGCCGTCTGGATGAACAACTGGGATTTCCGTGACGGTACCAATGACGGCGCCGCTATGGACATCGTCGAGCGTGCTGACCTGTACTTCACCGTCACCGCCAACGAGAACCTTAAAGGTGTTCTCGGCCTGCGTTCCGACAAGGGTAGCTGGGGTGATGCTGACTTCGGTCTGGACCGGCCCGGTGGCGCTGACCGCGCTCAGCTGAACATCCGTGACGCTTACATCGACTTCAACTGGCCCGGCACCGACGTCAACGTCAAGGCCGGTATCTACACCGTTGCTCTGCCGCAGTCCGTTGGTTCCGCTTCCATGATCCTGGCCGAGCGCGCTGGCGCCGTCATGGTCTCCGCTCCGGTTACCGACAATGTCTCCGTGCTGGCCGGTTACACCCGCCTGTTCAACGACAACAACACCACTGGCAACACCCTGGGTGCTGTCACCGATGGTGAGGACTTCCTGGACGGTTACCTGGTTGCCGTGCCCCTGTCCTTCGAAGGCGTCTCCGCCACTCCGTTCTTCCTGTACGCCAACGGTGGCCAGAACTTCGCTGCTAACAACGAAGAGATCACCGCTTACTGGACTGGTACCAACTTCACCATGTCCCTGTTCGATCCCTTCATCATCAAGGCCGACGTTAACTACGGTAACCTCGATGCCGACACCGAAGCCCTCGACGCTTCCGGTTGGTTGTTCGACCTGGGTCTGGACTACACCGGTTTCGACTTCATGAACGTGTCCGCTTACTTCGTGTACACCACTGGTAACGACGACGACGCCGCTAACGGTGCCGAGACCATGCCCATCCTGAACGGCGACTGGGCTGTCGGTTCCTTCTTCTTCGGCGGTGGTTCCATCACCTCTGACGACATCAACGGTGGCGACACCCCCATGGGCTTCTGGACCATCGGTCTGTCTCTGACCGACATCCAGTCCTTCGCTCAGGGCCTGACCCACGACTTCCACGTCTTGTACGCCAAGGGTACCAACGACAGCGACCTGGGTGTTGCTGGCCAGACCCTGGGTTCTTACCTGACCGACGACGACTCCCTGTGGGAAGTTGACTTCAACACCGCTTACGCTGTGTACGACGAGCTGACCCTGTACGGCCAGCTGGGCTACATCAACTCCGACTTCGACGACGACGTCTGGGGTAACAACGTCGACAACGACGCTTGGAAGTTCGCTACTGGTGTTGTCTACAAGTTCTAAGCTCGCTTAGAACCGTAAGCTGAAAAGCTTATCTGCCAAGTAACGCCCAGAGGGCCGGGGAGTGCAAACCCCGGCCCTCTTTCTTTTTTTTCAATTCAGGAATGGTCCGCACACTCTTCCTTTCCTGCCGCACGCCGGAACAAGACAGATGCTAACCGGGCATTCCTCCCCAGCCGCGCTCGACTTTTGATCGGCGCTCGGCTATAAAATTTCCCCTTGGATGAACAACAAGACAACCGTCTTCTTCGAGGTCGATATGAATTGCAGAGAATTGACATATACCAATCGTGAGGATTGGAACGCCATTGGCAGCTGGCTGGAACAGCGCAAGGACCCGGACACCAAGGTGGACACCATTGTGCGTGACATCCTGGCCGACGTCCGGAAACGTGGCGATGAGGCCCTGGCCGAGTACACCCGCAAATTCGACTGCCCGGACTTTGACGTGGCCGGACTGCGCGTGCCCGCAGAAGCCATTGCAACCGCCCTCTCCGAAATCCCGGACGCCGACGTGGAAATCCTCAAGGAAGCCATCCACCGGGTGCGCGACTTCCACCTGAAGCAAAAGGAAAAGTCCTGGTGGACCACCGCCGAGGACGGCACCATTCTCGGCCAGATGGTCCGGCCCGTGGACCGCGTGGGCCTGTATGTGCCCGGTGGACAAGGCGGCGAAACACCGCTCATCTCCAGCCTGATCATGAACGCCATCCCTGCTCAGGTTGCCGGGGTTGAATCCATCGCCGTAACATCGCCTCCGCGCAAGGACGGGACGCTCAATCCGTACATCCTGGCTACCGCCGCCCTGCTCGGGCTGGACGAAATCCACCTTACCGGCTCCGCCTGGGCCATCGCAGCCCTGGCATACGGCACCGAAAGCATCGCACCGTGCGACGTGCTGGCCGGTCCCGGCAACATTTTCGTGGCCACGGCCAAGTCCCAGCTCATCGGACAGGTGGGCATCGACATGGTCGCCGGTCCTTCCGAGATCGTCATCCTGGCCGACGAGACCGCCAACCCTGCCTGGCTTGCGGCGGACATGCTCTCCCAGGCCGAACACGATCCCCTTGCGGCGTCCATCCTGGTCACCCCGGACACGGACCTGGCCGCCAGGGTTCGCGAGGAACTGAAGATCCAGTGCGAGGCTCTGCCCCGTTGCGACATCGCCTGCAAATCCCTGGACGACTGGGGTGCCATCGTCACTGTGCCCGACGTGGCTGCCGGAACGGAACTGGTCAATCTGCTGGCCCCCGAACACCTTGAGCTGGCTGTCGGCGATCCGTGGTCACTGCTCGGCTCCATCCGTCACGCAGGGGCCATCTTCATGGGCCACAATTCGCCCGAACCTGTTGGCGACTACTTTGCCGGCCCCAACCACGTGCTGCCGACCCTGCGCACGGTTCGTTTTTCCTCAGCCCTGTCGGTGCAGAACTTCTGCAAGAAGTCCAGCGTGATCGCCGCCAGCCCGAGCTATGTGGCCGAACACGGCGACAAGATCGCCCGCCTGGCCCGGCTGGAAGGGCTGGAAGCCCACGCCCGCAGCGTGGAACAACGCAACAAGTAACACTACATTATTAAATAGAGGGAATATCATGGCTGCCGTTCTTGAAACCAACATTACCGAGTACCCGCTCATCTCCCGCGGCAAGGTCCGCGACATCTACGAGATCGATGCGGATACCCTGCTTCTGGTGACCACCGACCGCATTTCCGCCTTCGACGTGGTCATGCCCGACCCCATCGAGGACAAAGGCAAGGTGCTCAACCAGATCACCCTGTTCTGGATGAAGATGATGGAGGACATGGTCCCCAACCACATCATCGCCACCAACGTGGACGACTATCCCGAACCGCTGCACAAATACCGCGAGCAGTTGCAGGACCGCTCGGTGCTTGCCAAGAAGGCCAAGCCCCTGCCCATCGAATGCATCGTGCGCGGCTTCATCACCGGTTCCGGCTGGTCCGACTACCTCAAGACCGGTGAAGTCTGCGGCCACAAGCTGCCCGAGGGCCTTCAGGAATCCGAGATGCTCGAAAAGGCGCTGTTCACTCCGTCCACCAAGGCCGACCTGGGCGAGCACGACGAGAACATCACCCTGGACAAGGCGGCCGAGCTGCTCGGTGAGGAGATGATGCGCAAGGTCGAAAAGCTGGCGCTCGACATCTACACCCGCGCCCGTGACTACGCCAAGAAACGCGGCATCCTCATCGCAGACACCAAATTCGAATTCGGCATCCTGGACGGCGAATTGATCTTCATCGACGAAGCCCTGACCCCGGACTCCTCGCGCTTCTGGCCCGAAGACGGCTATGCGTCAGGACAGTCCCAGCCCAGCTTCGACAAGCAGTACTTCCGCGACTGGTTGGTCAAGATCGGCTTCAACAAGCAGCCGCCCGCACCGAACATCCCCGAGGACATCGCCGCGCGTACCCGCGACAAGTACCTCGAAGCATACAAGCTCCTGACCGGAGAGGACCTGAAGGTCTAAGGAGGGCGCCATGCCCGAATGGCTGCAACTCATCGCCCTGGTCATCCTGGGGCTGGTCATCGGCAGATTCCTGCGCGGAAAATTCGGCGGAGGATGAGGGCCCTCGAACCAATGCGGCTGGACGCCGCCCGATGACAAGGATAAGAAATAAGGGATTCGGCCCGCTGGGTGCCTCTTGACACCCGGGCCGATTCCCCATATGTAACCCCTCTTGCCTTGCTCTCCCCCAGGTGGGGGAGGGCCTACGACCAAAAGGAGAATGAAATGGCAAACAATTACGAGACGCTCGTCCTGCTCTCCCCGGAGCTGGCGGCAGAGGACAGGACCACCCTCCTGGACACTCTGACCGGCATCGTGGACCGCGAGGGCGGCAAAATGGTTGAGACCGACGACTGGGGCATGCGCCAGCTGGCCTACCCTGTCCAGAAGCAGACCCGTGGATACTACGTTCGCCTGGTGTACGAAGCCCCCGGCGCGCTGGTTGCCGAACTCGAGCGCAACATCCGCATCACCGACGGTATCTTCAAGTTCATGACCGTCAAACTGGCTGCCTAGGAGGTTTCACCATGGCTTTCCGCAAAAAATTCACCCCGAGGAAGAAGTTCTGCCGCTTCTGCGCGGACGCAGAGCTGCCGCTGGACTACAAGCGTCCGGACATCCTGCGCGACTTCGTCACCGAACGCGGCAAGATCATCGCCCGTCGCATCACCGGCACCTGTGCAAAGCACCAGCGTCGGCTGACCAACGAGATCAAGCGCGCCCGTCAGATGGCCCTGCTTTTCTACACCACCGTTCACAGCACTGATGTGAAGAAACGGAGCTCCATGTAGGAGGGAGGACCCATGAAACTTATTTTACGCGCTGACGTCGACGCACTGGGTCGACTCGGAGACATCGTTACCGTTAAGCCCGGTTACGGCCGCAACTACCTGATTCCTCAGGGCCTTGCCAAGCCGGCCACCACCGCCAACCTGAAGGCCTTCGAGCTCGAACGCCGCAAGCTGCAGGAGCAGGCTGATTCCCTGCGCGCCCAGGCCGAAGGTCTGGCCGATCGCATCGCAGCCTGTCCCATCGAGATCGAAGTGCGCGTCGGCGACGGCGACAAGCTGTACGGCTCCGTCACCACTTCCAACATCGGTGACGCCATGGAAGCTGCCGGCATCGAAATCGATCGCCGCAAGATCATCCTGCCCGAGCCCATCCGCTCCCTGGGTGAGTACGAGATCGAGATCCGCCTGCACCCGGACGTGCGCGGCGAGCTGAAGCTCACCGTCACCCGCCACGGCGGCCCCGTTGTCGAAGAAGTCGAAGAAACCGAAGAAGTGGCCGAGGCGGTCGAGGAATCCGTAGAGAATGCCGAAGACGCCGAAACCGCAGAGGCCTAGATCAGGCCAATTCGCCGATAATCCGGAAGAGGCCCTGGACAGGGCCTCTTCCGATATCCTACGCAAAGTCCCCCCACACTCTTTCGAAGCAGAACAGGCCGTGCTCGGCGGCGTGTTCCAGTCCGAGGCCATGTTCCACCAGCTGGTGGACATCATCACTGCCGACGACTTCTATTCTCCCGTCCACCGGGACATCTTCAAGGCCTTTACCCAGCTCTACGACGACCACCAGCCCATCGATACGGTTACGGTGGCCAACCAGCTGTCCAAGAACGGCACGCTGGACACCGTAGGCGGGCCGGTCTACCTGGCAGAACTGTCCGACTCCGTGGTCAGCGCGTCCAACGCCCTGTACCACGCCCAGATCGTTCGGGATAAATGCATCCTGCGCGAACTGATCGACATCTCCAGCGGGATCATCGCCAACTGTTTCTCCTCCGCCGACGTGGGCGAGGTCCTGGACGAGTCTGAAAAGGAAATTTTCCGCATCGCGCAATCCAAGGAAATGCGCGGCATGCAGTCCAGCGGACAGCTGGTACCCAAGGTTTTCGACGAACTGACCGCTCGGTTCAACAACAAGTCGGTTGTCACGGGCATCCAGACCCACTACCACGAGTTCGACAACATGACTGCGGGCCTGCAGAACTCGGACCTGATCATCATCGCAGGCCGCCCGTCCATGGGTAAGACCGCGTTCGCGCTGAACGTGGCACTGCGCGCGGCCGCCCGTTCCGAATGCCCCACGGCCATCTTCTCGCTCGAAATGTCCATGGAACAGCTCATGACCCGTCTGCTGGCCGTACAGTCCAAGGTGGAGCTGTCCAACCTGCGTACCGGCTACCTGGACGATTCGGACTGGAACAAGCTGTACGAAGGCGCGGACGTGCTCAGCAAGGCCCCGATCTTCATCGACGACACCCCGGCCCTGTCCACCCTGGAACTTCAGGCCCGTTGCCGTCGTCTCAAGGCCGAACACAATCTCGGACTGATCGTCATCGACTACCTGCAGCTGATGCGCTCCAGCGCCCGCCCGGACTCCCGCGAGCAGGAGATTTCGGATATTTCCCGGCACCTCAAAGCCCTGGCCAAGGAACTCAACGTGCCGGTCATCGCCCTGTCCCAGCTCAACCGCAAAGTTGAAGAGCGTACGGACAAACGGCCCATGATGTCCGACCTTCGTGAATCCGGCGCTATCGAACAGGACGCCGACATCATTATCTTTCTCTACCGCGACGCCGCGTACAACAAGAGCGAGGACAACCCGCTCAAGAATCACGCGGAAGTCATCATCGGCAAGCAGCGTAACGGCCCCACCGGCCGATGCGAGCTCTTCTTCAAGAAGGAATACACCCTGTTCGAGAACATGGACGCCACGGCCTACCCCTCGGAACTGCCTGAGGGATTCCACCCGGACTCCGACTAACCTCTACCCCGCGGAACCGCTATGTACTACGATCCGGTAGAAACCATGGACCGCGCCGACCTGGAAAAACTCCAGGCCGAACGCCTCAGAGAGACCATCGAAATCGCCAAGCGCTCGCCCTTCTATGCCGAGCGGCTCAAGGGCTTTGAGTCCGGCGACATCAAGAGTCCGGCGGACATCACCTCCCTCCCCTTCACTACCAAGGACGACCTGCGCAACCAGTATCCCCACGGACTGCTTGCCCGTCCCCTGGAGGATTTTGTCCGGCTGCACGCGTCCAGCGGCACTACCGGCTCCCCGGTTGCCGTGTTCTACACCCAGAAGGACCTGGACACCTGGGCCGAGCTCATGGCCCGGTCCATGTACTGCTGCGGCTGCCGCAAGTCAGATGTGTTGCAGAACACCTCGGGATACGGTCTTTTCACCGGCGGTCTGGGTATTCACTACGGCTCCGAACGGCTGGGCATGCTGACCATCCCCGCTGGCGCGGGCAACACCAAGCGCCAGATCAAGATGATCCTGGACCATCAGGTCACGGTTCTGCACATCATCCCGTCCTTTGCCCTGTATTTCGCACAACAAGTCCGCGAGGCCGGCTACGCGCCCGAAGAAATGCCCTGGCGCATCGCGCTTATCGGCGCAGAGCCCCACACCGAAGAGGCTCGTGCCAAGATCGAGGAATTGATGCACATCAAGGCGTACAATTCCTATGGCTTGTCCGAGATGAACGGTCCCGGCGTGGCCTTCGAGTGTCTGCACCAAAAGGGCATGCATGTGTGGGAAGACGCCTACATAGCCGAGGTCATCGACCCCGAGACCGGGGAGCATGTGGCCGAGGGCGAAGTTGGCGAGCTGGTCATGACCACTCTCAGGCGTGATGGCATGCCCATCATCCGCTACCGGACCCGCGACCTGACCCGCTTCATTCCGGGCGAGTGCGAGTGCGGCCGCACCCATCGTCGCATCGACCGTATCACCGGACGCGCCGACGACATGATGATCCTCAAGGGTGTGAACATCTACCCCATGCAGATCGAACAGTGCCTCATGTCCATGCCCGAAGTTGGCCAAAACTATTTGATCGAGCTTATCCGCGAGGGTGTTTCCGACCAGATGCGCGTGAAGGTGGAAATCAAGGACGAGTACTTCGTTGAAGACATGCGTGTCCTGCAGGGACTGCAGAAACGCATCGCCAAGAACCTGTGCTCCGAAATCCTGGTCACCCCGCGAGTGGAACTGTGCCAGTCGGAATCCATCCCCAAGGCGCAGGGCAAGGCCGTGCGCGTGGTGGACCTGCGCGACAAGGAATAGAGCCAGGTCATGGTATACGTCTGGGCCATCCTGCTCATTCTGGGGTTGATGCTTTCACAACTCCTCCAGATATTCAGCCTGCCCGCCAACTGGGTTGCACTGGCTCTGGTGGCACTGTGGAAGTACATCTACCCCGAGTCCATGACCTGGAACTTCGTCATCTTCTTCGCCGTGGCGGCTGCCGCCGGCGAAGCCATGGAGTTCGGCATGCAGGCCTGGGGCGCGGGCCGCTACGGCGCGTCCGCACGCGGCAACGTGGGCGGCATCATCGGCGCGATTGCCGGAGCCATTTTCGGTGCGCCCTTCTTTTTCGGCCTGGGGGCCCTTTTGGGAGCCCTTGGCGGGGCATGGCTCGGCTGTTTCATAGCCGAGACGCCCGGCCGCACCCGGCCCGAGGCCCTGCGCGCGGCCAAAGGCGCGTTCGTGGGCAAAGCCCTCGGCTTCACGCTCAAGACGGCCATCGGCGCGGCATTGGTCATATTGTCCATCCCGCGCGTCTGGCCCTGAGCCCCATCCGGGCGGACGACAGGATCGTCCCCGGTCTCTTTTATCCCTATTCGGTAATCAAGCCCCGCTCGCGGAGATAGGCCACCACGCGCTCGGTCTCCCCCATGCCCATGGTCCCACGCAGGGCCACGGCTACGGCGCAGGCCTCGAGGATTTCGTCCACCCCGGCACCCAACTCGATGGCCTGATCGCACTGAAACAGGATGCACGCCCGGCACCCCGAGCACAGTGCCCCTACCAGGGCCATGAGCCGTTTGTGTTTGCCGCTGATCATCCCGTCCTTGTAGACTTCCTGATTCAGGGCGCTGTAAGGCTCGGCCACCTCGGGCATAAGCTTCTTGTAGATGGCCGCGTTGTTTCCGTTCTCCGCCCGCAATTCCATTTGGCTTTCCAGCATGTCGGTCCTTCAATGATGGTTGAAGGGACAACTATGGATGGAATGGAAGAAACGAACAATCACAATTATTCGATGGTGCCCATCGGCTGGACGAAACGCGGCCTATCTCGATGCAAAAACATCAGGCAGTTTTTTTTCAGCCAATCGGTAGCCGTGCTCGATGAGTGGATCGGCCTTGTCAAAATCCATCAGGCTGCACAAATTGATGGGAATATCCAGGACCGCGTCGGGCGGATAGGCTGCGATCTTCTGCCGAGCAATGGAGCCCTGCATGGCATCAAACGACTTGTAGAGGATGTCGTAGGCTCGAATATCCTTGCGTTTCATGGCGATCTTGTCGGTCATGGTACCGATGAACTCGGCCACCACATGGGACAGACCGGAACCGTTTTCATCGCCGTTGTGCTTGTCGTTTTTGATTTCGATACCCTTGACCGGCGGAGCGCACAGGTTCACGGCGATGGTGTATTCGTTCAAATCACCGAAGGTCGGGGCGATGGGTACGGGGTTGAGGATGCCGCCATCGATGATATCATCACCGTCCACCACCACTGGCTTGAAAATCAGGGGCAGGGCTATGGACGCCTTGATGGCGTCGAACAGCGACCCCTGACGAATCCAGACTTCCTTGCGCCGGGAGATGTTCGCGGCCACGGCCGTGAAGCTGATGGGCAGATTTTCGATGAGTTCATCGCCGACCAGGTTTCGCAGGGTGTCGATGAGCCTGTCGCCCTTGATCAGCCCGTCCATGCCGAAAGACAGGTCCATGAGAGCAAGCATGTGCCGCTTGGTGATGTGGCGCGCCCACTTTTCATACTCGTCGAGCATGCCGATGGCGTGGATGCCGCCCACCAGGGCGCCCATAGAACAGCCCGTTATGGATTTAATTTCGCAATCGTGCTCCTCGAGCCAGCGGATGATTCCGATGTGCGCCAACCCGCGCGCTCCACCGCTGCCCAGGACCAGGGATATGGTTTTCTTCTTCATTCAATGTTTCTCCGATTGGAGACGGCCTGGGAAAGCCCCGCCGTCCCGCTGTTTGCGAGGCCAGCCTACACAATTTTGACTTGCCATACACTACCTTTTAAGCGAACCTTTGATCCCTTTTGAGGCCAGTGTGAAAAGAACCTTATTCCCATCGGGTGAGACAATGACTGCCGATCTTTTTCCCTCCTACCGCGGACACATGGAATACTTCTGCCTTGGTTGCGGCAAGCGATTCCCCACGGACGAGCTGTACTACACCTGCCCCGAGTGCGGCGGCGTGTTCCTGCTCGACAACCTGAATTTCGATGAGCTGAAAAAGACCAGCGGCGAAGAGTGGCGTGCCATCTTCGATCAGCGCGCGGCCTCCAAAAAGACCGCCCTGCGCGGCATTTTCCGCTTTTACGAGCTGATGGCACCGGTGCTTGAAGAGGAGGACATCGTCTACCTCGGCGAAGGCAACACCCCGCTGGTGGCCTCCAGCCCCTCGCTGAACGCGGCTACAGGCCTGACCACGGCCTACAAGAACGACGGTCAGAACCCGTCCGCCTCGTTCAAGGACCGGGGCATGGCCTGCGGGTTCTCCTATCTGCGTTCGCTCATCCGCCGCCACGGCTGGGATCAGATCCTGACGGTCTGCGCTTCCACCGGCGACACCTCGGCCGCCGCCGCGCTCTACGCCTCCTACGCAGGCGGAGCCATCAAGTCCGTTGTCATCCTGCCCCACGGCAAGGTCACCCCGGCCCAGCTGGCCCAACCGCTGGGCTCCGGGGCCGTTGTCCTGGAAGTGCCCGGCGTGTTCGACGACTGCATGAAGGTGGTCGAGCACCTGGCCGACAACTACCGCGTGGCTCTGCTCAACTCCAAGAACGCATGGCGCATCCTGGGTCAGGAATCCTACGCCTTCGAGTGCGCCCAGTGGTTCGACTGGGACATGAAGGGCAAGTGCATCTTCGTGCCCATCGGCAACGCGGGCAATATCACCGCCATCATGGCCGGCTTCCTCAAGCTCTACGACCTGGGCGTCATCACCGAGCTTCCGCGCATATTCGGCGTGCAGTCCCACCACGCGGACCCGGTCTACCGTTACTATGCAGTGGACGACCCCAAGGAGCGCGAATACCACCCCATGAAGGTCAGCGCGTCCGTGGCCCAGGCGGCCATGATCGGCAACCCGGTCTCGTTCCCGCGCGTGAAATACTTTGCCGAAAAGTTCGAAGCAGTGGGCGGCAAACGTGCCTTCCAGGTCCTCCAGGTAACCGAACAGCAGATCATGGACTCCATGATCCAGGCCAACCGCAACGGCCATATTGCCTGCACCCAGGGCGGCGAGTCGTTTGCCGGTGCCAAGCGTGCGCTGGAGCTCGGCCTGGTCACCCAGGATGAACTGTGCATCCTCGACTCCACGGCGCATCAGCTCAAGTTCGTCGATTTCCAGAATATGTACTTCGACAACGCCTTCCCGCCCGAATTCGGCGTCGAGCCGGACATGGCCCTGGCCAACAAGCCGGAGCTGGTCATCTCTCCGGAGGAGAAGGAAGCTTTGTCCGAAGCGGACTTCACCCGCAAGACCGCCGACAACGTGGTCGCCAAACTCGGCCTCGAAAAGAAATAATTACTTCCCGCCCTTTTCTTACCGCGAAGCGGCACAAAAAGTTTAGGAAAAGGGAGGGATGGGGGTCCGGGGGAAGGGAGGGAAAGAACCCTTTTCAAAGGGTTTTTCCCTCCCTTCCCCCGACCTCCGGAGGCACATCATGCCCAAGAAACAACGTGCGGATCAGCTCCTGGCCCAACAGGGCCTTGTGGAGAGCCGAGGCAAGGCCAAACGATTGATCATGGCCGGCAAGGTCCACTACATGGACCGGGACCAGAAAACACCGGTCATCAAACCAGGCCAGCAGTTCGACCCGGAAACGGAATTCGTGGTCCCTCATGACGAGCGGTTCGTGTCGCGCGGCGCCTACAAGCTGCTCACCGCCATCGAAGAATTTTCCATTGATTTCAATGGCAAGATCGCCATGGATGCAGGCGCTTCCACTGGCGGGTTCACGGACTGCATGCTCCAGTTCGGCGCGGTGCGGGTCTATGCCGTGGACGTGGGGTACGGCCAACTGCACGAGAAGCTGCGCCAGGATGACCGGGTCATAAACCTGGAGCGAACCAACGTGCGCCATGCTGAACCGGACCTCATCCCCGAACCGGTGGACGTGATCGTGGGCGACGTGTCGTTCATCTCCCTGACCAAGATCCTGCCCGCCTGCATGCAGTTCCTGAAGCCGGGCGGCGAGCTGGTGGTTCTGATCAAGCCGCAGTTCGAGGTGGGCCCGGGCCAGACCGACAAGGGCGTGGTCCGCAGCAAACGGCTGCAACAGGAGGCTGTCGACACGGTGACCGGGTTCTGCGAGAGCGAACTCGGGCTGGTCGTGCGCGGCGTGGTCCCGTCCCAGATACTGGGTCCCAAGGGCAACCAGGAATATATGGCCTACATGGTCAGGCCGGAATAGCACCATGCTCCAGGGGCTTATTTATGCGGTGATCTCTGCCGCCTGTTTCGGTTCCATGGCGATTCTGATCAAGTTCGGCTACGCGGCTGGCATGGACGGCGCAGTGATGATGCAGACGCGCTTCACGCTGGCCACGGTCATGCTGTTCTTCTACCTGCTGGTCAAATCTCCCCGGATGCTGCGCATCTCCCTGCGCGACCTGGGCAAATGCGCCTTTCTCGGGCTAGTGGTCTGCTGGATGCAGACCTCCTGCTTCGTTTACTCGCTGGAGACCATCCCGGCCTCCACAGCGGCCCTGGTCCTGTATGGACATCCCATGGCCGTGACCCTGCTCTCCTCCCGGTTTCTGCACATGCGCATCAACCGGGTGGTCATCCTCTCCCTGGGGCTGGTCATGATCGGCTGCTGTCTGGTCTTCTATGACGCATTCCTGCGCGAGGTGAACGGCACAGGCCTGGCGTACGCCCTGGGGGCCATGGCCACCTTCTCCGTCTACGTCATCCTGATCCAGGTATTGCTCAAGGGCATCAAACCGCTGACGGCCACCTTCTACGTCATCGGGTTCGCCGCGGTGTCCTTCACCCTGTCGGGCGACATTTATGCTTGGGGTTCCATGAATATGGAGCAGGCAGGCATCAGCCTGGCACTGGGGCTTTTCCCCGGACTGCTGGCCGCGACGCTGCAGTACACAGCCATAGAAAGAATCGGCAGTGCCTACGCCTGCATCTTCTCGTCCGTGGAACCGGTCATCACCCTTGCGGCCGCCGCGATATTTCTGGGCGAGCCCGTGGTCCAACTGCAGATCTGGGGCGCGGTGCTGATCATTCTGGGCATCGTCGTACCCAACCTGCATCAGCGGGAGCCTGTCCCGGCGAACTGACCACGCCGAACGGAACTCAGTCCTTGCCGTCCATGAACCTGCCTATCAGCTTGAGATGGGCCTTTTCCTCGCGAGCCAGGAGCTGCAACACGTCCTGGGTCTCCTTAGTCTTGGCGCGCATGGCGCAGCGCAGGTAATAGTCCAGGGCCTGAGCCTCGACCATGGAGGCCAATTCCAACACGCCCCGGTCATCGTCGAACGCACCGGGGAAATGGTCCATGAACTCGCTGACCGGGACGCCGCCCTCGGCCATGTCCGTGGCATTTCGCAGGGCGACCTGTTCGAACTCCTCGCGGCTCATGACCTCGTCCGCTATGCGGGTATACAACTCGTACAGGACATCCTTGTGCTTGTCCTCGAACCCGGCCAAACGCATGAAAAGACCGATGCGCTCCATTGTCTCTGCCATGTCCGCACGCTGTACATAGAAAACCTGGAGCACGTTCTCCATGGCATAGGCCTTGAGGAGAATTTCTGCCGGTCCCTCGGCCCCGGTAAAGGCGATCAGGCCCAGTTCCATTGGGCCGAAAGCCCCCTCGCCCTCCCAGGAGGAAATGCCGCCCACCAGATTGTTGACGTCCTCGAATCCCTGGCCCTGCAGAAGCGCGGCCGCAGCCATGGACCGCCCTCCCGAGGCGCAATAGACCAGCAGGGGTTGTTTCTTGTCCAATTCATCAAAATGGTCGGCCAACTCCGACAAGGGCACCAGCCTGGCCCCCGGAATATGATCCTGCTCGTATTCCACTTCCTGCCTGACATCGAGGAGCGTGTAGGAGTCAGGCTTGCTGCCTTCCATGAACTTGCGGGCCTCATCCGGCGTCATCTGGGTGATGGTGGACATGATTTCCCCCTGGATATTGCAGTCTGGCGGGCAAAGCTGCCCTTTTTAGTGGAACTTTAGGAGGGACGACCCGTTCCGTCAATACGGGCGAGAAAAGACTACAGGAAAAACACGGTTCCTATTGCGACAATCACAAGGACTGAGCCGATCCAATCCCGTCCTGACCAGGCGAAGTCCGGCTCCCAGGCACCCGGGCGATCCAGGCCGCGGCAGGCAACGGCCAGGGTCTGATTCCAGGTCTTCTGCCCCAGGTTGCGAATAACGGCCTGAGGGACCATGCGCATGCGACGGAAGAACCCCGCCTCGGGGAAGCGCCGTGCGACCACCTCGCGCACCCCGGTCAGGGTCGACAGGCAGGTTGGCAGGAAATGAACCATAAGAGAAAGGGCCAGGGCAATGCGCCAGGACCTTTCCCGCCCCAAAAACGGCCGCAACGCCCAGGCGGCGGCCAGCCCCAAGGCTCGGGCGGAAGTGGACAAGGCCAGCCCCAGGCCAAGCATCAACAAAGCCACCAGGCGCACGGCCAATTGGCCTGCGTCGAGAGCCAAATGCTCCATGGGGACGCCGGAAATCGCATCCAAGACAACCTTGACCGCGACCCAGAAGAGGACAAAGGAAAGTAGGCTGCGGACCATTTTGCCCCCACCCGGCTGCCCGGCTGCCAGACAGCGGACGAGAATAAGCAGGAACAACGCGACCACTATGGCTGCGGAGAGAGGGACCTTCCACAGACAGGGACCGGCCACCAGGGCCGCGGCCAACTTGAGACGCGGGTCCAGGGAGCGGACCATCCCGGCCACATCGACCATCAACGCCCCTCCCCATCCCACGGCACTATGGTCCGGCAGGCGGCCCACGAACCCGGAGCGCGAACCGAGTGTTCAGCCACATGGTCAAGGACGCTCTCTGCCGGGCCGTTCAGGACCAGCTCGCCGTTGTCGAGCACGGCCAACCCGTCCACCAGATCAATGAAACTTTCCAGGTCGTGGCTGGAGACCACCTGAGTCAGGCCCGCATCCCGGTTGGCCCGAATCAAAGCGCGCATCTCGCGCACCCCGGGATAGTCCAGACCGCTGAACGGCTCGTCAAGAAGCAACACGCGCGGGCGATCCAGCAGGGCCGCAGCCAGGCAAAGCTTGCGCTTGGTACCCCAGGACAGTGTCTGTACCGGACGATCCCAATATTTGAGCAGGTTGAACCGTTCGGCCATGGCGCGCGCCTCGGTCTCCACCGACTCGCCGCGTGCGCGCCCCAGCAGCAGATCCTCCCCCACCGTGGCTCCCAATATCTGCAGATCGGCGTCCTGCATGACCAACCGGCAGACGGAGCGAATATCTCCTTCATGACCGGGGCTGACGCGCCCGGCCACTTCCAGGCTACCGCGAGAGGGAGCGTACAGACCGGCCATCAAGGCAAGAAGAGTGGATTTGCCGCTGCCGTTTGCACCGGCCAGCCCGAGCAGTTCCCCCTTTTTCACAGCCAGAGAGACTTCGGAAAAGACCTCATCCCCGGATGGATAGGCAAACGTAACGGTATTGAGTTCTATCATGTGTTCCTCGTTTTCCAACATTCCACCATAACAAACCGGCCTGTCAACGGAGGAGTCCGGAATGATTGCTTTCGTCTTACGGTTGCGGCCACAAAAAAACCCCGCCGAAGCGGGGTTTGGATTGTCTATTGGGCGGCTCCTAGAAAGAGTAGCCGATGGAGGTACCGATTCCCCAGGTGCGCCCGTCCTTGAAGTCAACGTCGTAGGTCTGGACATCGTCATCCATGGTCAGGCCCGTGCGCTCTTTGGTGATAATATACATGGCGGACGCATCGAAGGTCCAGGAGTCCCACTTGTAGCCCGCACCCAGAGTGAACATCTGGCGGTCGTTGGCGGGCAGCAGGGGAGAGGCGTACTCGTGGCGGATCGGGGTCTGGTCGTAGACGTATCCGGCACGCATGGCGAAAGCGTCGGTGAAGCGGTATTCCGCGCCAAGCTGGAAGCGCCAGGTGGACTTGTAGTTGAAGTCCTCGTTGTCGTCGGGCAGCAGGGTGTCGCTGAAATCGAACTCAATACGATCGAACTGTTCCCACTGGGTGTAGACCACGTCAAACTCGACAGTCAGCTTATCCGTGGGCGTCAGACCGAGGCCAACGGTATAGCTGGCGGGGAAATCGGCCGTCATGACCGCGCGCCCTCTCCCGTTGATGGGGGCTACGGATCCGTCCACATCCACGTGGCCCCGACCCTCGAAATGCACAGGAGAACGGTAGCTCAGGCCCAACGACAGCATGTCGGTGATGTCATACGCCAAACCGAGGTTGAAGGCCAACGACGTGTCACTCACGTCGGTCGCCACGTGTCCGCCACCAGCCAGGGCGTTGATGTCCTTGTGCAGGACAAAACTTCCCTTGATGACCTCGACGCCACCGGCCACTGACAAACTGTCGTTCACCTTGTAGGAGACGGACGGGTTAAAGGAAAAAGTCTCCAACAGGGCATCCTTGATAAGCGTCCTGCCAGCCCAGCTGTTGTTGTAGTTGGTACCCAGGCCAAACCGTGTGAACACGCCAACGCCGACGGTCCAATCGTCGTTGAGCTTGCGGGTCACGAAGCCGTGAGGCACACCAAAAACCTGATTCTGGGTCTGGCTCTTCTGACCGTCGATGTACACGTCGGAGTTGGGCGAAACCGCGGTTACGCCGCCGTAGACGTTGGTGGTGCCCTTGAGCTTCGACATCAGTGCCGGGTTGTAGGCGATGACAGAGGCGTCATTGCCGGTGGCGTAGTTGGCCGTACCCATGCCCAACGCGCGGTTGCCCCATTCGTACAACGCAAAGCCGCCTGCCTGGACCACGGATGCGGTCGCCAGCAGGCAGACCAGAAAACTAAAAACAAAACAAGCGGATGCGCGTTTCATCCTTCCCCCTTGAGTAGTTGCCGTACCTACGGCAGCGTTCTTCCAATGCCTTCAGCACCCTCCCAGATGCGACGGTTCCATCCCGACATGAAGACATTGCGTTACAACTTGCACAAACTGCCAATGCATACATGACGGACAAAATAATGTAAAACGGAAAAGCCTTTTCAAACAGTTGTTTAAACCATTTTCTGGTCCTGGGATGCGACAGATCGCGGCACGAATCTGGCAAAGAAACGGGGTGACGCCGGGACATGGAATATTTTGCCCGGCGCGGGAGGACACATGAAAGAATTCATCCCACGCCCCGACGCCAAGGAGAAGAGCTTCCACGGCCTGCTGGTCATCGGCGGTCTGGCGGGCATCATCGAGGGGACCGCTCGGTACGGCTTTACGCTGCACACCGCGTTTCCGGGCATGTTGCTGACCCTGCTCGGGGCATTCCTCGGCGGGTTTACCGGATTTTTCCTGAAGGATTTGTTCCGTACTCTACGGGGCATGAAGCCCTATCGAGGGGTCAACAACGACGGCTGGCTTTTGGGAGGGTTCATGGGCACCCTGGTGGGCACCATCTTCCAGGTGGCGATCAGCCCGGACGGTACAGGACTGATCATCGGCTCCATGATCGGAGCCTATATCGGCGCTGCCTGCGGTGCCATGCCTGACGAGTTCGTCACGCCCATCCTGAGCAGGATGGAGGAAAGATCGTCCGGCAGGCCCTGACACCGCATGCGACGCCAAAATCCTGCCGGACGGGGATAGGCAAAAACTATTTCATTTCCACCCAGATGACCGCACCCATCTCGAGCTCGCGGCCCTCATAGGGCTTTTCTGCGGTATTCAGACCGGCGAAACCCCACCACCCTTTCCAGGGGCAGGCGAAAGTAAACACGCCCTGCCCATCGGCCATCACTTCCTGTGTGGCCATACGCTCGTTGGGCGCCTTACGCTCGCCGTCCTTGTTGTAGAACTCCACTTCCACGCGGGTGTACGGAGCGGGCTTGCCGTTCACCATGACCACGCCCTGAAAGACGTTGCCGGCATAGTTGCCGAACGGACGGGTCAAAGGAACGATCTCGGTTTCCAGACCGAGCGGCGTATTCCAGTCTTCCCCCTCACCGTAGGCATCGACCACCACTTTGGTGATGTGGCGGATGTAGTTGTTCTCGGCGTCTTCCTTGTAGGGGACCGGATCAAAGACAAAAGTATACATGCCCGGGGCCTTGGGCGTGAAGGAGGTCTTCCAGGCGGTGTGGCCCATGACCTCGGTCTTCTTCAGGGTCGGCAGCAGATCGATACGCTGGTCACTGTCCACGGCCACGAAAAACTGGGCGGGCTTTTCCAATTCCATGCCCTGCCCTTCAAAGGGATGGGAGAAAGACAAAATCAGATTTACGGTTCGTTTGGCCTGAGTCAGTTCATCGGTGTCGGGAATCAACATGCCGAAGTGGGCGGATGCCTGCCCCGCAAACAGGAAGATGCACAGAACCGCCAACACGAAAGTCAACTTTTTCATCACACGCTCCTCAAGGTGTTGCAGATATGTAAACCAATTTCTTGACCGAATGATGTCACTAGTATCAAATACGTAACACAAGTCAAGCAAGAATATGGATTCATTGCGCATAGCAACGATGAAGAGCTAGTCGTTCCGGATACGCCAGCGACGGGCCAGAGCCACGCCGGAGATGTTGTGCCACAGACTGAAAAGCGCGCCCGGCAACGCTGTAGCCACACCGAAGTGCTTCACAGCGAGGGCAACCCCAAGCCCGGAGTTCTGCATGCCGACTTCGATGGCAAGGGTGCGTGCGTCCCGCTTGGTGCAGCGCAGCGCACGAGCCAGTCCATAGCCGGCGGCAAGGCCCAGGGTATTGTGTAACACTACGGCGAAAAGGGCCAGAATCGGCAAACCAAGCAGTGTCTTCTGATTCAGGCCGATGATGCAGGCAATGAGCAGAGCTATGACAACGATGGACAGTGACGGGAACCAGCGAAGGAACGGTTCCAACCAGCGACGGAAAAACCGGCGAAGGATGAGACCGTCTATAAGAGGAAAGACCACGATCCAGAACACCGACGTGACCATGGACCAGAAATCGATCTCGATCTGCCGCTCAAGAAGCAGGTAGATGATGGCCGGAGTCAGGATGGGAGCCAGACAGGTGGATGCCAAGGTCATGGTTACGGACAGTGGCACGTTCGCCTTGGCCAGGTAGGCAATGACGTTGGAGGCCGTGCCCCCGGGACAGGCTCCAACCACAATCATGCCGATGGCGATGTCCGAGGGAAGTCCCAGCGCGTAGGAGATGGACACGGCCAAAACCGGCATGATGGCATACTGCAGGATCATGCCCAATCCAACCAGGGGCCACTTGCGCAGAATGGCGACAAAATCCCCGAACTCGAGGGTCAAGCCCATGCCGAACATGATGATCCCCAGGCCCAGAGGGATGTGCGGTTTGACCCAGGTGAAGGACGGGGGATACGCCAGGGCCACGGCTGACATGGCAACGGCGATCAAAATGAAGTTGCGCTCGATAAAATAGGGTACGGCGTCGATTTTCATGCCCGTGGGGTGGCCCAAATCCGGCTTCTTGTCAATGCGAGAGCCTTAAACGAGGCATGAAGGCCTTTTTTTTACGGGAATCAGACCGAGATGGCCCCGCCGCAACTCGATCCGGCCCCTGCCGTGCATCCCAGGCAATGAGGCCCGGTGGCTATTTGCCTGCCGACCCAGGCCTTGAGGTCGAATTCACTCAAATGATCCGGTGCGTTGGGACCCGTGCCAAGGTTCAGAGCCTGGTTGAAGTCACAGTCATAGAGCCTCCCGTCCCAGCCGATATTCACCTGGTGACGGCACATGAGCCCATCCACCGTGGCCGGATTGAAGGAACCTTTGAGCAGGTCCATATACTCGCCGTCCCTGCCCTGCTCCTTCAACATCTCCATGAACCGACCGATGGGCAGGTTGGTGATCGTCAACAGGCGGTCGAAGCCCACTCCATGACGGTCGAGCAGTTCCCGTTTGTAATCCTTTTCCAGACATTCCTGTCCCGGGGGCAGGTCCGGGCCACCGGGGTTGAAGACCAAATCCAGGGTCAGACCGTCGCCCCTGCCGTAGCCGAGCCCGTTGAGTCGCTTGAGCATGCGAATGGAACTGGCGTAGCATTGGTCTCCGCGCATGCGGTTCACGTTCTCTTCCAGATAGCAAGGCATGGACGCAACCAGAGCCACGCCCCGTTCCGCGAAGAATTCGGGGTAGTCCTTTGCGCCCGGTTCTTCCATGGCCGAGAGGTTGGTCCGGGACTGCACAGGCACTCCACGGTCCACAAGCCCCGAGACGAAATCCTTCAGATGCGGGTTGAGTTCGGGCGCGCCGCCGGTAATGTCCACCAAACCCGGGCGGACCGCCACAGCCAGATCCATGATCCGCTCCATGGTCGAGCGTTCCATGAGCTCCTCGCGCGCCGGAGAGCACTCCAGATGGCAATGGATGCAGGCCTGATTGCATTTGAGCCCCACGTTGACCTGCAAAATATCCAGATCGGCGGCCAGAAGCGGCCCACCGATTTTCTTGTCGAAAGCGTTCACCGGCACCTCGTCTGTTGTGGTTTTACCCAACCTATACGGAAATTACGGCCCCTCGCAACATTCAGACTTTGGAGGGAGCGAATTTTCTGAGGAATCCGGGAGATCAATGTAAGGGAAGAGTTGACGAACGATCGGGAACGCTGTAGGAAAACCATTCCCGTACAGAGGGAAGCCGGATGGCGGTTGCGTTGAGAACCCCGTCAGGTCCGAGAGGAAGCAGCGGTATCGATTGCTGCCGGGTGTCCGGTTTCCACTCAAAGGCGCGTTCAGTAATGAACGCGCTTTTTCTTTGCCCTATCAGGCCTGGCCATCTGCGCCGGACTTCAACCCCGCTTCCAACTCATCCAGCATGGCAATGGCCTTCTTGAAATCATATTCCGCGATGGACTTGAGCAACTGTTTGACGGCGGTTTTGTTCCTCTCGGGCCAGACCAGGGCTTTGACATCCTGGCTCCGTTCGCGACACTCGACCGGCGCGCCCTGTGACAGGGGAACCCTGAGGCCTTCCAGACTGGCCAGCAGCTCCTCGGTCGGTGCCACATCCCCGGCCTCCGGAAATATCGATTCCTCGGGCTGGGACTCCTTGAGCACGCCTATGCTCTCCACCACCTCGGCCAATTGGTCGCGAAATTCAGCCAGCAGTTTTGCGGTATTCTCTTCTCCCTGATCAAGAGCCTTTTCCAGAGAGCCAGCGGCCTCAAAGAGTTCCATAGCGCCGAGCATGCCGGAAGTCCCCTTGACCGAGTGAGCCAGGGCCACTGCCTCTTGTTGGTCCCCTTCGCTCAAATGCTCTTCGATCTGTTCGGCGGCGTTGGCGTACTTCTCGTCCAAAAGCAGCAGCAACGTCCTGTAGAGCTTCTCATTGCCCCGGGCGCGCCGCAGACCGAGCTGCACGTCGATACCCTTCATCAACGCGGGGAGGGAATCCTTGTCAGAAGCTGGCTGCTTTTCCTTGGTCTTGCTTTTTGTGGAAACGGAGACTGCGACCTCACCCTTGGTCAGCCACTTGGTCAGAACGGCGAAGAGGTCATCCGGATCAAAGGGTTTGGCGATGTGATCGTTCATGCCCACATCTTTGCTCATCTCAATGTCGGCAAGCATGGCATGGGCGGTCATGGCCACTATGGGGAGGTCCTTGAACCGATCCTGAGCTCGAATCCGCCGGGTCGCTTCGTGACCGTCCATGATCGGCATCTGGATGTCCATGAGCACCAAATCCACATCGTTCTTGTCCAGGAACTTGATAGCGTTTTCGCCATTGTACGCCTCGAAAACCTCGACCCCGATAGAAGCCAGAATCTCCTGGGCCACCTGGCGGTTGATCTCGTTGTCCTCCACCAGCAAAACCCGCTTGCCCGAAAGCTCGTCCAGCGCCTTTTCGGGACGGGCTGACTCGTTCAGCGTGACCATCCCCTTGCCCAGGGTCTCGACCACGAGATTGAACAGGAAGGATTGGTTCACCGGCTTGAAGAGCAGCCCGCGGAAGCCCAGCTCGTTGGTTCGCTTGACCAGCGAGGCATTGCCGTAGGCCGACACCATGAACATGGGCGGCTTGACCTCTATGGCATCGTCCTTGAGAATCCGCTCGGCGGTCTCCAGGCCGTCCATCTCCGGCATGCGCCAGTCCACGACAAGCAGCTTGAAACTCTCCTTGCCGCTGGCGCCACGTAAAAGTTCGATTGCTTCAAATCCCGACTTGGCCGTGGTCACGGACAAGCCCATGTATTCCAGCATTCCCTTGAGAATGATGCGGGAGGTGGGGTTGTCGTCCACCACCAGTGCGGGCATTCCGAGCAGCTCCTGCGGCAGGGTCGCACTCTCGGCCTCATCACGGTGGATGGGGAAGGTTACCTCGAACCAGAAAAGGCTGCCCTTGCCGAACTCGCTTTCGGCCCCGATTTCGCCACCCATGAGCTCCACCAACTGGTTGCAGAGACTCAAGCCCAGGCCAGTGCCGCCGTATTTTCGGGTGGTGGAGGCGTCCGCCTGGGTAAAGGGCTGAAACAATTCCTGAATTTTTTCGGCTTTGATGCCGATGCCGTCGTCTTTGACCGTGAAGCGAAGTCGGGCCGTGTCCGTCCCCTTTTCCACGGCGGATATGCTGACCACCACGGACCCTTCGTCGGTGAACTTGACGGCATTGTTGCACAGGTTGATGAGGATCTGGGCCAGACGCATGGGGTCGCCCTGGATGGCAGGCGGCACGTCCTTTGCCAGGCTGATGAGAAATTCGAGCTTCTTTTCGTTGGCTCGTGGCGAAACGATGGTGGTCAGCTGCTCAAGGACCTGCTCCAGCTTGAAGCCCACGGATTCCACCGTGAGCATGCCCGCTTCGATCTTGGACAGATCAAGCACGTCGTTGATGATGCCGAGCAGAGACTTGGCCGAAATATCGATCTTGTTCAGATAGTCCCTTTGGGCGGCCGACAGCTCGGTCATTTTGATCAAATGGGTCATGCCTATGATGGCATTCATGGGAGTACGAATCTCGTGGCTCATGTTCGCCAAAAATTCGCTCTTGGCCTGGGTGGCCTTCTCCGCCGCCTCCTTGGCCTTGATGATCTCTTTCTCGGTCTGCTTGCGGATGTGAATCTCCGAGGTCAGCAGCCGGTTGGTCTTGTTCAGCTCGTCCGTGCGTTCCACGACGCGCTTTTCCAGTTCATCGTAAGCGGTCTTGAGGTTGGCCTGGGCAATGCGCAGAGGGGTGATGTCCGTGACCATGGCAAAGACCCCGTCGAAATTGCCTTCCGGGTCAAACTGGGGGCTAGCGGAAATCATGGCCCACAGCTCGGTGCCGTCCCGGCGCAGAAACCGCCGCTCGTATTGCGAGGCTTCTCCCGCGCGGCGCTTCTCGATCTCCCCTTGATGGCTCATCTGATCATCGCCATGGATGAGATCCGGCACATACATGCCCACCAATTCTTCCTCGGTATAACCGAGCATGTCGGCGAAAATCCGGTTGACCTGAAAAATGTTCTCGCTCACGTCGATCATGACGATGCCTTCAATGCTCGTCTCGAACAAGCGGCGATACTTCTCCTCGCTGGCGCGCAACTCGGTTTCTCGCAGGCGGACCTGTTCGGCCATCTCATTGAATGTCGCCAGGATGTGCTGAACCTCCTGAAACCCGCCGGGCTCTTCGACGTATTCGGAGTATTCGCCGGCCGAAAGGCCCTCGATACGCTGGATAAGCTGGCCAAGGGGCATGCGCAGGCTGCGATTCAGGACGAGCCGCGTGGACAGGCCGACCACGATGACGACGAACAGTAAGGAGACCACACTGATCCAGGTGGTCTCGTAGACCTTTTCCCGGAAGATGGCCGGAGTCAGCCCGAGACGGACCACGCCGACCTCGATATTGTCGTAGGTGATCCGCTTTTCTTTAAGGATTGTCTCGCCCGGCGTGATTTCGCCGTAGCGATAGATATCGTTGCCCCGGTGGTCGCGGACCTCAATGAAAACCACGATGTCGATGTTGGCGAAGGTATTGCACAAGTTGACGACGGACTCCTCCTCCATGTGCCAGAGGTAGGATTCCAGGCTGTTGGCCAGGTGCGTCAGTGCCTCGTCAGCCCGCTGTTGGAACTGGGCTTCGGACTTTTGGAACAGCAGAACGAATATGATCGAGGATACGGCAAAGGAAGAAAGCACCACCACCATGACCAGACTTGTGGTCAGGTGTTGTACAAGGGAACGTTTTCTCCTGATTTTATGCATAAATGGCATACTTTACGCTTTCTCCGCAAACCGCTTGGGCCATGTTCTAACCAGTCCGGACTAGCCTTTCGACGGCTCCGGAAGTGACTCGGCTCGAATTAACACATTATTCTCATAGGCCGAAGACCATTTCCCGTCGATTATATTCAACATCCATAATGCACTCGAGATCAAAATACAGCATCAATGCAGCCAGTGGCCCAGGACCGTCTGAAGCTTGCCTTCCTGCCGCAACGCCTGCATGGCAGTATCCAAATCCCTCAACAGGTCGGCATTGCCCTTTTCCACGGCCAACCCTACCGGAGAACCAGGGTCACCCACATCCATGATCCGAAGATCCAGCCCATCCCGGTCCGCTAAAAACCGTCCGACGGCAAGGGGGGCGATGACCGCGACGACCTTGCCCTCCTTGAGCATGCGCATGGACTGCTCCTTGCTCTTGGTCTTGACGATGCGGATAAGGCTGAGCAGACCATGGTCCTTCAAATACTCTTCCACAAAGGAGTGCCGGTCTCCGGCCACGGCCTTGCCGACCAGATCCCCCACCGATTGAATCGAAGCATCGTCCCGAGGGAGGAAAATGACGACTTTGCGGTTGTAATACGGCTTGGTGAAATCAAAAAAACTCCTGCGCGCGTGGTTAATCTCCATACCGCAAACACAGTCCAGCCGCCCCAGCCTCAAATTGGCGACAACATCATCCCAGGCTCCGGGAGCCAGTCGGTACCGAACCTTGAGACGGGAAAACAGGAGCCGTGCCACCTCGATATCCAGCCCGGCAGGTTCACCCTCTTCATCAAGGAACTGGTAAGGCGGGTAGCCCTTGGCCATACCGCAATCGAGCAACGTCTCTTCCGCCGACGCCGCCACAGGCGCCAGCAGGAATACGAGAAAACACACCGCCACCAACAGTTGATCACTCCACCGCATCAATCGCTCCCCGAAGGGCCCCCTTTACTCCAAAAGACAAAAAGCATTTAAGATGCAATAATATACCATATGGCCGCAGACCCTGCCAGCCCTTTATTCCCGGGCCCTGAAGCCGTTGATTGCCAGCTTCGTGTAACCCCGGCTCCACATGGAACGCTTATTTATACAGGTGGGGGGCAACCTCAAGCAAGGCGGCACATATGTTCGACAGCAACGATCACGAACCGGTTCTCAGCCAGATGGAAATACAATTTCTCCTGTCTGATCATCCGTTTATAATTAAAAACACTCCCTCCTCACAACAGGACGAATCCGGCGACTCAACCTCGGACGACAAAAGAGAGACTTCCACCGATAATCTCTATACACCCCGTGGGGACTCGCCCTAATCCCGACTTTACCTGGACTGACAAAAGACAATACCCGCAGTTAATCCCGTAGGCCTTAACCTGTGAGGCTCGGAAAAAACTATTTCGTCGTCATGCAGCGACTGACGGAAAACACCCACAGATACGATGACGGCGCTCATCCGCAAAAAAAATCGCCCGAAGATGTTGACAACTTCTTCGGGCGATTTATTGATTGTGTGTAAGCCTTTTTAACCCTTTAACCCAATAATATATCAGGAGGTATTAACATGCTTAGCAAGTATTCACCTGCTAAAAATCTGACCGGTTTTGTTAACCATGGGCCTTTTGATATTGCCAGCATCTTTGATGAATTCTGGCGCAACTCCGTGGACGGCATGAACGCCCGTCCGCAGCAAGGCCTGTACCCCGCCGTGGAAATCTCCGAAAACGATGACCACGTGCTGTTGACCGCCGAACTCCCCGGCATTGATCCCTCGGATGTGGAGATCACCCTGGAGAACGGCCTGTTGACCATCAAGGGGGAAAAGAAATTCGAAGGGGATACCAAGAACAACAGGTATCATGTCTCCGAGCGCGGCTACGGCTCCTTTACCCGGACGTTCCGTCTGCCGCCGAGCGTGACGGACGGCGACGTGTCCGCGACCTTCGACAAGGGCGTGCTGACGATCTCCCTCCCCAAGCCTGAAAAATTCAAGGCCAGGAAGATTGAGATCAAAACCTCTCCGGTCATTGAAACCGAAGAGGCCCAGAAACAATAACACGTTCCCCCTGATCAATCACCGGATTGGCGGCACGGGTTTTCCCTGCCGCCTTTCTTTTTTCATTCAGGTGAATTCATTATCCACTGAAAATGCGGACAAAAAGATAAAGCCCCTGGTCGCATATGCGACCAGGGGCTTGCATTCTAAGTGGCGGAGAGGAGAGGATTTGAACCTCCGACAGAGTTCCCCCTGTACACGCTTTCCAGGCGTGCTCCTTAAGCCGGACTCGGACACCTCTCCGCGTTGAGAGGCAGGTTCTACCCAATATGATGGGGCTTGGCAAGCACTAATTTTCCTCTTTTTAAAGTGGCAGTTGGAGGCTGCCCCGGAACTCGTCCAGACTGGCCGCTCCGACCTCGGCAAGGAGGGCCTCCATCTGGTCGGCCAGGCCGAAGGCGAAGTCCGGGCGAAGGAAGTTGGCAGTGCCCACCTGAACGGCCTGAGCGCCCACCAGGATGAACTCCAAGGCGTCCTCTGCCGAGGCGATGCCGCCTATGCCGACGACAGGGATGTCCACGGCGTGGACCACCTGATGTACGCAGCGCAGAGCTACCGGCTTGACCGCCGGGCCGGACAGTCCCGCGATAACATTGGCGATGCGCGGTTTGCGATTGCGGATGTCCACGGCCATGCCGGACAGGGTGTTGATCAGGGACAGGGAGTCGGCCCCGCCGTCGGCCGCAGCCCTGGCGCAGACCGTGATGTCGGTCACGTTGGGTGAAAGCTTGACCATTACGTGCTTGTTTCCGGCCTTTTTCTTGACCGCTTCGGTGACCCTGGCGATCTGTGCCGGATCCTGACCGAAGGCCACACCGCCCTCCTTGACGTTGGGACAGGACACGTTGACCTCGAGCGCGGCCACGCCCTCCTCGCCCGCCAGCACACCGGCCAGCTCGCCGAACTCCTCGGCGTCGCAGGCGTACAGGTTGGCGATGACGGCCACATCCTTCCAGGGCAGCATGGGCAACGCGCGGGTGACGAAATACTCCACCCCCGGATTCTGGATGCCGATGGCATTGAGCATGCCGCACGGCGTCTCGGCGATGCGCGGCATGGGATTGCCCTCGCGGGGCTTGAGCGACAACCCCTTGGCCACAAAGCCGCCGAGCCGGGTCAGGTCGCCGTAGGGCGCGAATTCAAGGCCGAAGCCGAAGGTCCCGGACGCGGTCATGACCGGGTTCTTGAGGGAAAGACCGCCGAAATTGACTTGCATATCCATGGTTGCGGCCTCCTACAGCTCCACCTTGTCGGCCCAGAACACCGGACCTCGTGTACACACCTGGACATGGTGTCCGTTGCCATCCTTGGTCACGCACCCCAGACAGGCGCCCACACCGCAGGCCATGCGATTCTCCAGCGAGACCTGCGCTCTGGCTCCGTACTCGATGGCGAATTGCTGGACAGTGCGCATGAACGGCGTGGGGCCGCAGGACAGGATCAGGCCGCCCTGCTTGGCGTTTTCCTCGATCAGCCCGCGCATGGTGTCGATGATACATTCCAGGTCCGACGGCTTGGCCTCAAGCATGCACTGGCTATCCACGGCTCTGGACATCAGTTCGTAGGGGTAGCAGTCGAGCGGCAGGCGATGGGCCAGAAACAGGGACAGATTTTCGGGATGCGGATGTTGCTCGACATATCCGCGAAAAGGTGCGATTCCGATGCCCCCGGCCAACAACAGGGTCGGGACGTCGGGCTCGACGGCAAATGTATTGCCGAGCGGCCCCCAGATGGCCACATCGTCGCCGGGCGACAACTCGGCGATGCGTCGAGTGCCGCGGCCAATGGCCTGGATGAACAGCGTGATGGAGTCCGCGTCGCCCGAACTGAGGGAAAACGGCCTGCCCCAGACCAGGTCCAACTCCCAGGAGCTGGGCCGGATCATGACGAACTGTCCGGGCTTCCACCCGTCCCAGTCCGGTCGCTCGAGCGTCAGCTCGAAAAATTCACCGGCCGTTTTTGATTGACCGACCGGGGCTACTTTCAATACCTTGACACTGCGGCAATTCCTCAAGGACATATAGATACCTTATGAGCAAAATACATATTCCGGAAATCATGGCCCCCGCAGGGGACAAAAACGCCTTCCTGGCGGCCGTCGCGGCCGGGGCGGACGCTGTCTACGTGGGGTTGAAACACTTCTCGGCCCGTATGCAGGCCCAGAACTTCTCTATCAGCGAGCTGGCGCAGCTGGCAAGCCTGGGCCGTGATCGCGGCACCAAGACGTACGTTGCCATGAACACCCTGGTCAAGCCCCAGGATGTTGAATCCGCTGGCAGACTCATCGACCGGCTGCAGAAAAACGTCAAGCCGTTCGCTCTGATCGTTCAGGATCTCGCCATGCTGACCCTGGCCAAACAGGCGGGCTACACCGGCGAACTGCACGTGTCCACCCTGGCCAACGTGTCCCACCCGGCAGGTCTGGACGTGGTCAAGAAGCTCGGCGCCAACCGCGTGGTTCTGCCCCGCGAGCTGAACCTCGACGAGGTCAAGCTCATGGCCGACGCCTGCCCCAAGGACCTGGACCTGGAAATTTTCGTGCACGGCGCGCTGTGCCACTGCGTGTCCGGACGCTGCTACTGGTCCAGCTACCTGGGCGGCAAATCCGGCCTGCGCGGACGTTGCGTCCAGCCCTGCCGTCGCCTTTACACCCGTGGCAAGGAGCAGCCCGAGCGCCTTTTCTCCTGCTCGGACCTTTCCCTGGATGTGCTGACCAAGCCGCTGCTCTCCATGGAGCGAGTGGCCGCCTGGAAGATCGAGGGCCGCAAAAAAGGGCCCCACTACGTATTCTACACGGTCAAGGCATACCAGCTGCTGCGCGACAACCCGCAGGACGCCCAGGCCAAGAAGACCGCCTTGGAGCTTCTGGACCAGGCTCTTGGACGCCCCTCGACCCATTCCGTCTTTCTGCCCCAGCGGGCTTTCCAGCCCATCCAGCCCAAGGAGGAAACCAGCTCCGGCAGGCTCATCGGCGAGATCAAACGCGACCAGAAGAAGCTCTATTTCGAGCCGCGCGAGCAGCTTGAGACCGGCGACCTGGTCCGCGTGGGCTATGAGGACCAACCCGGCCACCGGACCATCCCCATCCGCCGCCGCGTTCCCAAGCGCGGCCGCATGGACATTCCCTTCTCCCGCAAGCACACCGGCCCGCCCCTGCCCACGGGCACCAAAGTCTTTCTCGTGGACAGACGCGAACCGCAGTTGGTCAAGCAAATCAGGGAGCTGGAAAAGGAGCTCGACTTCTTCCCGGCACCGGAGATGAAGGAGTCCACCTTCACTCCCACCTGGCCCAAGGCCGCGCCGCGCGCACGCGGCAAAGCCAAAGGCAAAGGGCCAGGGAAAAGCGCGCCCCGTACAGAGTCAGTAAGCCTGTTCCGCGTACTTCCCTCGGGCAAGATCTGGGACCGTCCCGCCTTCTGGCTGGAAAAATCCGTGCTGGGCAAGGTCCCGGCCAAGATCGCGTCCCGCGCCCAGTGGTGGCTGCCCCCGGTCATCTGGCCTGACGAGGACAAGAAATACCGTTCCCTCATCAAGGAAGCAGTGCGCAAGGGCGCTCGTGAATTCGTTCTGAACGCCCCATGGCAGGCCGCCTATTTCGAGGACCGCAAGAACGTCACGCTGACCGCCGGACCGTTCTGCAACACCGCCAACAAGCTGGCCCTGGACGTCCTCCGCGAACTGGGCTTCTCCAGCGCGATCATCAATCCGGAACTGCCCCTTGAGGACCTCGAGGGACTGGCTCAGAACCCGCCTCTGCCGCTGGGCTTCGTCATCAAAGGCATGTGGCCGTTCGGCATTTCCCGGTTCCTGGCGGACTCCGTACCGTTCGACGAGGCCATCAAGAGCCCCATGAACGAGGTCGCTTTTGTCCGCAAGTACGGCCAGAACAACTGGATATTCCCGGGCTGGGAAGTGGACCTGACCAAAGAGGCCCGCACCCTGGAACGGCTCGGTTTCAAGACCTTCGTGACCATGCTGGAGCCGTGGCCCCGCAATGTCCCCAGGCCCAACCGGACCAGTGAATTCAACTGGCGGTTGAAGTTGCTGTAGGACGATTGAGGATGCCGCCTTCGGCGGAACCAAGACCCAAAAACAAGCCCCCGGCAGAGTACTGCCGGGGGCTTGTTTTTTCCGAACTCCCCCAAATACGAAGGGGAAGTGGGATTCTTTCAGCTATCAGAACGTTCCGCCGTCCCAGCCGAAAAGATGACGCTGAATATCGCCGAATGCGATGTACACACGGTTGGCCTGAACCCCCAACTCCCGAGTCAAAAAGGCGCAGATGGAGGCTGAAAACTCCGGAGTGCGATCCTCGGGCAGTCCGATAGAATCGAGGGTGACGAAAGCGGCCGGTTCGACAGTGCCGCCAAAGGACAGGCTCTTGCCCGGCTCCAGCACGGCCAGGACGTAGGACTCGGGCTTGCCGAGCATCTCGGCGGCCAGCGCGGAGAGTCCCTTGAGGCAGGCAGCCTTGTCAGACACATCGATGTTGGTTTCCACTTTGATAAACGGCATGGCTGCCCCCTAGAGGTGGATGGTTCCGGTCATGTAGGTCACGGCGTTGCCCGAGATCTTGACCCGGTCGCCAAGGTATTCGCAGCGCAGGGAACCGCCCCGTCTGGACGCCTGATACGAACTGAATGTGGACTTGCCCAGCCGGTCCGCCCAGTACGGGACCAGGGTGCAGTGGGCCGACCCGGTGACCGGATCCTCGGGCACCGTGTCGCCGGAGACGAAGACCCGCGACACGAAGTCGTGGTCCATGCCGGGCGCGGTGCAGATGAGGCACAGTCCATCCAGTGCGGAAACCAGACGAAAATCGGGATCGAGCGCGCGGATTTCTTCTTCGGTCTCGAACACGGCCATCATGTCGCGGCTACCCATGAACAGTTCGGCAGGCCGCGCTCCCAGGGCTGCGGCCACCCGCTCGGTGACCTGAATCTTGTTGCAGGACCAGGCCGGGAAGTCCATGGAATAGCCATCGCCCTCACGATCCACGAAGAGCCGCCCGCTTTTGGTCTCGAAGACCACGGCCGGATCGGGATAGTCCAGATGATGGTACAGGACATGGGCGCTGGCCAGCGTGGCGTGGCCGCAAAGGTCTATCTCGATCTCCGGGGTAAACCAGCGCAGCTCGAAGTACTCGCCCTTGCGCACGAAGAAGGCGGTCTCGGCCAGATTGTTCTCCTGGGCGATGCGCATCATCAACTCGTCGGACAGCCATTCGTAGAGCGGGACAACGGCCGCCGGATTGCCGGTAAAGACCTCATCCGCGAACGCATCCACCTGGTAGAGATCGAGTTCCATGATGCCCCCAAACTGCCTAGAAGGTTTGCTTGAACAGATCGTCTGCCGACGCCGGAGCATCACCGCTTCCGCCATAGGGACGGGCCGTCTCCGTAGGTTCGGAACCTACCTTGAACGGCAGGAAGAACTCCTTGGCCGAAGATGACGAGGCGAGCTTGCCCGTGTCGCCGTCCACCTTGACCATAACAATTCCCGGCGGCTGGGTGAAGTCCTCATAGGGATAATCGTCCTCCACCTTCTTGCGGTAGTCCACCCAGATGGGCGAGGCCGCGCGCGAACCGGTCTCCCACTTGCCCATGGGAGTCAGTTCGTCGAAGCCGACGTACACGCCGGTCAGCAGATACGGGGCGTAACCCATGAACCAGGCGTCCTGCTCCATGTTCGAGGTGCCGGTCTTGCCCGCCACGGGCCTGCCCAGGACCTTGGCGCGCCAGCCGGTGCCGTTCTGGACCACCTGCTTCATCAGGGAGGCCATGATGTAGGCGGTCTGCGGGCTGATGGCGTCAACGGCCTCGGGCTTGGAGGAAAACATCTCGTCTCCCCAGGCGGACTTCACGGACAGAACCGTACGCGGCTTGATGTAGGAACCGCCGCGCGGGAACGTGGTGTATGCCTCGCACAGGTTCAGGGGAGAGACAACGGCCGAGCCCAACGAAACGGACAGATCGACGGGGAAGTCGGTATCCAAACCCATGGCCTTGGCCCGGTCGATGATGGTCCTGATGCCTATCTTCTGGGCGATACGAATGGTGCACAGGTTCTTGGATTTGACCAGGGCCGTACGCAGCAGGGTCGGCCCGTCAAAGGTGCCTTCGAAGTTCTCGGGCCGCCACAGTTTGCCCTCGGCATCGTTGGCGTAGACGATGGGCGCGTCGAGCACGATGGAGGCTGCGGTGAAGCCGTTGTCGATGGCCGCCGAGTAGACGATGGGCTTGAAGGCCGAACCGGGCTGGCGCTTTGCCTGCGTGGCCCGGTTGAATTGGCTGGTGGCAAAGGAGTAGCCGCCCACAAGGGCGACAACCTCGCCGTTGTCGGGCTTGATGGAAACCAGCGCGCCCTGAACCTTGGGCTCGCGCTCCAGATCCAGAATCCAGGTGCCATCCTCCTTTTCCGGGGCCTTGTCCACGGTCACCCAGACCACGTCGCCCTTCTTGAGAATCTTGCGGGCGTCGGTCGGATCGGGCACGTCCTCATGGCTCTTCTTGATGTCGGGCTCGCGCACCCACCACATGGCCTTGATGGGAATTTCACCCTTGTACTTGCCGAAGTGGACCAGGGCCTTGTCCTGAGACACCTTGGTCACGAAGGCCTTGAGGAGCTGGTCCTTGGCCATGATGTTTTCCGTGGTCTGAGGCCCTTCTTCGAGAATCCTCGGCTCGTCGGCCGCGGTAAAATGACCGACAGGCCCCTCCCAACCGCGCCGTTTGGCGGAGTCGATGAGTCCACGGCGAAGCGCCTTCTCGGCAGCCGCCTGATGCTTGAGGTCGCACGGCGTGGTCACGGTCAGACCACCATTGTAGACCTCATCCTCGCCGAACTGGTCGACGAGCCAGCGGCGTACCTCTTCGAGATAATACGCCCCCACCTGCCAGGACGGGTCGTCCATGGACTTGAGTTCGATGGGCTGGACCAGGGCTTCCTGATACTGCTCCTCGGTGATCCAACCGAGATTGCGCATCTGGCCGAGGACGTATTCCTGACGCTGCCGGGCCTGCTGATAATTATGATAGGGATTGTACCGCGAAGGAGCCTGGGGCAAACCGGCGATCATGGCCGCCTCGGCCACGGTCAGGTCCTTGGCATGCTTGGCGAAATAAGTGCGGGCCGCGGCCTCCACGCCATAGGAGTGCGCGCCCAGGAAAATCTGGTTCAGGTAGATGGTCAGGATCTCTTCCTTGGTCAGGTAGTTCTCCAGACGAAAGGCGAGAATGGCCTCCTTGAGCTTGCGCTTGTAGCTGCGCTCGGAGGTCAGCAGAAGGCGCTTGATGATCTGCTGGGTAATGGTCGACCCACCCTGCTTGGTGCGCCCGGCCATGAGGTTGGCCTTGAAGGCACGGACGATGGCGGTCAGGTCAACGCCGTCATGCTCGTAAAAGGAGGCATCCTCGGCGGCCAGGAAGGCCTTGGGGATCCACGGGCTCATCTGATCCAGAGTGACCAGGAACCGTTTCTCCTTGTAGAAATAACCGAGCACCTTGTCGTCCTTGGCATAGACAGTGGTGACCAGGGGCGGTTTGTAGTCCGTGATATTCTTGAACCCGGGCAGATCATTGGAGGCCCAGTGATAGAGCCAGGCGGCTCCGCCGACTCCGCCAAGGAAGCAAATGAGAACGATGATGCCGAATATCTTGAGGAATTTCTTCATTTTATATCCATCAGAAGGTTTTCTTGACCGGGTTCGCGCCCTTGGTCGGGGGCAATCCCCAGACCAGACGCAAACGGCCGTATAGATCCTTCACGGTCGCCTTATTGGTGTCAAGGATGTCGAGAATCCGCGCCAAAGTACCCCCTTCCCGCCGGGCAAGGCAGGTGGGGGTGTCGAAATGCGTGACCGTTCGTCCGGCCAACCAGAAAGGAAACAGGCGGCAGTAATAGGGACGCGCCTGCTGCGGAATTTCGCAGCCCAAGGGGCCGAGAAAACGGCATGCGCCCATGGAGTCCACGGCCAGCCGGAAGTGTTCCTTGCCCTCTGGAAAGATGCGTCGAACCTCTTCCTCTTCACCCGGGAAGAGACGGCATGCGTAATCTATGAATGCCTTGGAGTTGGGCGAAACCACGAAGCCGCCGGTGTACGGCACCAGCTCCTGAATGCGCTCCTTCTCGGTCTGGGACAGGGGGAAGCAATACTCCTCCTGGCCGGTGGCGATGCGGCAGCAGGTCGGGCCCTGAAAGGAGCAGCGTCTGCAAACGTCCGCGTCTTCAGTCCGTGTCCGGGCCATCAGCCGGCTCCCCCTCCGTTGCCCCCGGCAAAGGTCAGATCGCCCTTGCCGAGCAGGTCGTGGAGATGGACCATTCCCGCCAGCCGCCCGTCGTCGCGGACCACGGGCAGGACGGTGATCTGGCTGCGCTCCATGAGATCCAGCACGCGGGCCGAGGATTCCCCGGCCGTGGCCCGTCTCGGCGACACGGTCATGACCTCACTCACCGGGCGATCCATGTCGAGCTTGTCGGCACAGACCAGACGGCGCACGTCGCCGTCGGTGAGCACGCCCTTGAGCATCGTGGCCTGATCGACCACGGCGACGAGGCCGAGCCCTCCACCGTTCAAGGTGGTCAGTGCATCCTTGAGAACGGCGTCCTCGCGGACAACGGGCAGTCCGTCGCTGTGCATGAGCTGGTCCACGCAGGTGGCCAGCCGCTGTCCGAGCGAACCGCCGGGATGGAAGCGCTTGAAATCGTCCTTGCCGAAGGATTTCCACTCCATCAGGCAGACGGCCAGGGCGTCGCCCACGGCCAGCTGAGCGGTGGTGGAAGATGTCGGAGCCAGGCCCATGCGGCACGCCTCTCGCGGCACTCGGACCTGGATGTGAATGTCCGAAAGTTCGGCCATGGCAGAAGCGGGGTTGGAGGTCATGGCGATGACCGTGGCCCCCAGGGACCTGAGCGTGGGAAGGATGGCGTTGACCTCGTCGGTGGCCCCGGAGTTGGACAGGGCCAGGACCACGTCCTCGTCCCGGATCATTCCCAGGTCGCCGTGCGCTCCCTCCACCGGATGGAGGAAGAAGGACGGCGTACCCGTGGAGGACAGCGTGGCCGCTATCTTGCGGCCCACCAGCCCGGACTTGCCCAGGCCTGTGATGACCACGCGGCCCGTACACTGGGCCATGGCGGTCAGGGCTTCGATGAACGGCCCGTCCAGCTGGTCGCGTACGGCCTCAAGACCCTGGATCTCGATGTCCAGGACCTCGCGGGCCAGCTCCAGCCAGTCCTTGCGTTCAGATGTACATGCCATGCGTTATTCTCCCGTATAGGAACCGGAACGGACGCGAAAACGCGTCCTCCCGGCCGGCGGCCCTTGTGCCGCCCCATCCCGGTCCATCCCATTTGGGCAACCGGGCGTTGATGATTCGCAGCCTAGCAGAATTCCTTTATGATGCCGGGCGTGGCCTCCAGGCAATCCTTGCCCATGCGGTCGGCAAGGGGCACCGGGTAGTTGCCGTCGAAACAGGCCAGGCACCACTCGTCCTGGGTCACGGAATCGAGCAGACCGGGAATGGACAGGTAATGCAGGGAGTCCAGCCCCATGAAACGCGCGATGTCTTCCACCGAGTGGTTGGCCGCGATGAGTTCGCCCTTGGACGAGAAGTCGATGCCGTAGAAACAGGGGAAGCGGATGGGCGGACAGCTGACCCGCAGATGGATCTCCCGGGCGCCCAGTTCACGCAGTTTCTTGACGCGGGCACGGATGGTCGTGCCACGGACGATGGAATCTTCAATGATGATGATCCGTTTACCCTGGATCATGGACTTGACCGGGTTGAGCTTCACCCGCACCGAAAAGTCGCGCATGTCCTGGGAAGGCTGGATAAAGGTCCTGCCCACGTAGTGGTTCCGGATCATGGCCAGCTCCAGCGGCAGGCCGGACTCCTGGGAGTAACCGACGGCCGCATAGTTGCCGGAGTCCGGGAACGGCATGACCATGTCCGCATCCACCGGAGCTTCCTGGGCAAGCATTCTGCCCATAGCCTTGCGCCGCTCGTAGACCACGTCGCCGAAGATGTGGGAATCGGGCCGCGCAAAGTAGATCAGTTCGAAGATGCACTTGCTGCACCGGATGGGCTCGGTGAAACGGTGGGACGTCAGCTTGTTCTTGTGGATGACGACCATTTCGCCCGGGTCCAGGGGACGCAGGTATTCGGCCTCGACCAGATCGAAGGCGCAGGTCTCGGAAGCGAAGACGTAGTTGCCGCCCACGGTGCCCAGAACCAGCGGGCGAAACCCGTTGGGGTCCTTGACCGCGATCATCTTGTCATTGGCCAGAATGAGCATGGAGTAGGCCCCGCGCACGCGGTTGCAGGCCTTGCCCACGGCTTCTTCGATGCTATCGGATTCGTGCAGGTACTTGATGATCAGGTGGGCGAAGACCTCGGTATCCATGGTGGTCTGGAAGATGGACCCGTTGGCCTCGAGTTCGTTGCGCAACTCATAGGTATTGACCAGGTTGCCGTTGTGGGCCACGGCCAGACGCAGGTCGCCGTGGCGGACCAGGAACGGCTGGGCGTTGCGGATCAGCGACGCGCCCGTGGTGGAGTAACGGATATGGCCCATAGCGATGGTGCCTTTGAGTTCCTTGCCCAGGTGCCGCTCGTTGAACACGTCGGCCACCAGGCCCATGCCCTTCTGTTCGCGGATTCTCTCGCCGTCCCAGGTAACGATGCCCGCGGATTCCTGACCGCGATGCTGCAGCGCGTACAGACCGAAATAGGTCATACGCGCCGCTTCCTTGTTCCCGTAGATGCCGAAAAGACCGCAATACTCTTTTTTCATGGAGACTCTCTCGTATGTCCGGCTTCTCTCTAGCCGTAATATTCTTGCAGGCTCTTCACTTGCAGCCCGGTTTGTCTGAGTTCACATATGGCCTGCACCACTGCGCGCGCCCCGGAAACCGTAGTGGTATACGGGATGTTGTACAGCAGTGCGTTCTGGCGGATCATCTTGGCGTCACCCACGGTCTTCTTGCCCGACGGGGTATTGATGACCAGGTCGAAGGCGCCGTTCTTTATGTGGTCGACCACGTGGGGCCGCTGGCCCTCGTGGACCTTGTGGACCTTATCCACGTTGATTCCCTTCTCGATGAGGAAATCGGCCGTGCCGCCCGTGGCCGCGACCTTGAAGCCCATGGCCTCGAAGTCCTTGGCCACCAGCACGATCTTGGACTTGTCCCAATCGTTCACGGACATGAAGACCGTACCCGAGGTGGGCAGTTTCTGGCCCGCTGCCAGCTGCGATTTCATATAGGCCAGGCCGAAGCTCGGGTCGATGCCCATGACTTCACCGGTGGAACGCATCTCGGGTCCGAGCAGGACGTCCACGTTGGGGAAGCGGTTGAACGGGAAGACCGACTCCTTGACCGAAACATGGCCACGCTTGCGCAGCTCCCAGGGTTTCAGATCCTTGAGCTTCTCACCGAGCATGACCCTCGTTGCCAGCTTGGCCAGGGGCACGCCCGTGGCCTTGGACACGAAGGGTACCGTGCGCGAAGCGCGCGGGTTGACCTCGATGATGTAGACCTCGTTGTCCTTGATGGCGAACTGGACGTTCATCAGCCCGACCACGCCCAACTCCTTGGCCATGGCCACGGTCTGGCGTTCGATCTCGCGGATGAGCTCGGAGGAAAGCGAGTACGGCGGCAGCACCGAGGCGGAGTCGCCCGAATGGATGCCTGCTTCCTCGATGTGTTCCATGACCCCGCCGATGTACACATCCTCGCCGTCGGCCAGGGCGTCCACGTCCACCTCGATGGCGTATTCGAGGAATTTGTCGATCAGGGTCGGGTGCTCCGGAGAAACCAGGGCGGAATGACGGAAGTAGTGGTCGAACTCGTCCATGGAATAGACGATGTCCATGCCCCGGCCGCCGAGCACGTAGGACGGACGCAGGACCAGCGGGAAGGTCAGCTTCTCGGCGATCTCGCGGGCCTCGACCATGGACATGGCCGTGCCGTTGGGCGGCTGCTTGAGGTTCAGCTTGTTCAGGAACTGTTTGAACCGCTCGCGGTCCTCGGCCCGATCGATGGCGTCCGGGCTGGTGCCGATGAGCGGCACGCCCGCCTTCATCAGCCGCAACGCCAGGTTCAGCGGGGTCTGACCGCCGAACTGGACGATGACGCCGTCCGGTTTCTCGAACTCGATGATGTTCATGACATCCTCGAAGGTCAGCGGCTCGAAGTAGAGCTTGTCCGAGGTGTCGTAGTCGGTGGAGACCGTTTCGGGGTTGGAGTTGACCATGATCGACTCCACGCCCATCTCCTTCAGAGTGAAGGAGGAGTGGCAGCAGCAATAGTCGAACTCGATGCCCTGACCGATGCGGTTGGGACCGCCGCCCAGGATGACGATCTTCTTGCGTTCCTCGCGGACGTTCTCCTGACCGGTCTCGTAGGTGGAATAATAGTACGGGGTATAGGCCTCGAACTCGGCGGCGCAGGTATCGACCAGATAGTAGGTCGGCTCGATGCCCAGCTCCTTACGGAGGGATCTCACCGCGTCCTCGCTGGTCCGCCACATGGACGCCAGCTGCGGGTCGGAATAGCCGTACTCCTTGGCCTTGCGGAGCATGTCGGCCATGCCCTCGGCCTCGGCCGTCACACCCTCGCGCTTACCGTAATCGATGAGCGCGTGCTCCATGTCGATGATGTCCTTGAACTGACGCAGGAACCACGGATCGATTTTGGTGGCCTCGAAGACCTCCTCCTCGGTCATGCCGCAGTTGAGCGCGTTGCGCAGGGCATACAGCCGCTGGGAGTTGGGACGGCGCAGGAGCTTGAGGACCTCGTTGCGGTCGATGTCGCAGTTGTCGAACTGCTCGCCCAGGCCGGGGTGCCCGGTCTCCAGGGAACGCAAGCCCTTCTGCAGCGCTTCCTTGAAGGTCCGGCCGATGGCCATGGTCTCACCCACGGACTTCATGGCCGTGGTCAGATAGTCCTCGGTGCCCGGGAACTTCTCGAAGGTGAAACGGGGTATCTTGATCACGCAGTAGTCGATGGCCGGCTCGAAGGAGGCCATGGTCTCGCGGGTGATGTCGTTGGGAATTTCGTCCAGCGTGTAGCCGACGGCCAGCTTGGCCGCGATCTTGGCGATGGGGAAGCCGGTCGCCTTGGAGGCCAGAGCGGAGGAGCGGGACACGCGCGGGTTCATCTCGATGATGATCAGCTCGCCGTCCTCAGGGTTGATGGCGAACTGGACGTTGGAACCGCCGGTCTCCACGCCGATCTCGCGCATGACCGCCAGTGAGGCGTCGCGCAGGCGCTGGTATTCGTCGTCGGTCAGAGTCTGGGCCGGGGCCACGGTGACCGAGTCGCCGGTGTGTACGCCCATGGGGTCCAGGTTCTCGATGGAGCAGATGATCACGCAGTTGTCTTTCTTGTCCCGCATGACCTCAAGCTCGTACTCCTTCCAGCCGAGGATGGAGCGCTCGAGCATGATCTCGTGCTTCATGGACAAAGCCAGACCATTGGAGCAGATCTGTTCCAGTTCCTCCATGTTGTAGGCCACGCCGCCGCCGGAACCGCCCAGGGTGTAGGCGGGTCGGACGATGATCGGGAACGGGATCTTCTCCCCCCACTCGCGTACGTCATCCATGTTGTGGCAGATGCCGCTCTCGGGCATGCCCAGGCCGATGTTATGCATGGCCTCACGGAATTCCTCTCGGGATTCCGCCTTGTTGATGACGTCGATGTTGGCGCCGATGAGCTCCACGCCGAACTTGTCGAGCACGCCCATGTCGGCCACGGCCAGGGCCGTGTTCAACCCGGTTTGCCCCCCCAAAGTCGGCAAAAGAGCGTCGGGACGCTCTTTTTCAATGATTCGGGCTACGGTTTCGGGCTCTATGGGCTCGATGTAAGTGGCATCGGCCAACTCCGGATCCGTCATGATGGAGGCCGGGTTGGAGTTGACCAGGACCACCTCGTACCCTTCTTCTTTGAGCGCCTTGAGGGCCTGGGTACCGGAGTAGTCGAACTCGCAGGCCTGGCCGATAACAATGGGGCCGGACCCGATCAACATAATCTTCTTGATGTCTGTGCGTTTAGGCATTCTGCTCGAAGTAGTTGAAGTTACGGCGGTATTTGAGAGAGGGGGGCGACCCCCTTCACCTCGCCCGGCTCGGCACCGCCGCCGCCCGCCGGACAAGCAATCTTTATTATAAGGTTATCCCCCGAAACGCAATGGTTATATCCCCGCTCCGCCTGCATCGGATACAGCCAATATACCCTTTTTCGGAACCTGTATCATACACGCCGACCTTGTGCAGCGTCTTCCGGCATGAGGTCCAAAACATACTGAATACTCTCCTCCATCTTTTTGTCGGGAAACAATAAGTATCCCGCTCTGGTTGACAGGAGCAGCCGCAAAGATCGCAAATTCCCGTTGACAGCAAAGAGGATGATACTTACTCTCAACCTCAACGCAAGCTTTGAGGGAAAGTCCAGCGATGCAAAAGCCTTTGAATGAGTTTCCGACAGGTACTATAGTTCGTATAGCCGGTATAGACGGTGGCCGTCAGGCCCGATCCCGCATGCTCGCCATGGGCATGACGCCCGGTTGTCCGGTTGAAGTGTTGAGCGGCGGCCCCAAGGGCTGCCGGGTGCGTGTGCGCGGATCCGACGTGGTCCTGTGCTGCGGACTGGCAGGCAAAATTCTTGCCGTGCCCGACGATTCCGACGAGGGGCCGCGCTGCTCCTGCTGCCCCGGACCGCAGGCCAGGGCTTCATAATTTCGGTTCAGATGACTTTCAAAGGCCGTCCTCGGGACGGCCTTTTTTTTGGCGCAGCAAACGCCGACAGCTATCGGACGAAAGGGACAAGCCCCGGAGGCGAATCGACACGTTGTTTTTTGCTTGTTTCGCTCCGCCGCCCGGTGATACCCTTGAAGGAAGAACCTTGGAGGCTTCATGTCCGACAGCATCAAGATAGGCGTCAGCGCCTGCGTTACCGGAGAAAGGGTCCGCCACGACCGCAGCCACCGACGCAGCGCCTACCTGACCGAAACATTGGCCAACCATGTCGAGTTCGTACCCATTTGCCCGGAGATCGCCTGCGGAATGGGTATTCCGCGCGAACCGCTCCGACAGGTGGACTGCGCCGGAGAAATCCGGCTCATTGGCTATGAATCGGGAAAGGATCTGACCGACAAGATGACCAAATGGGCGGACCGTGTCCTCAAGGGGCTGGACAAGGAAGGCATCTGCGGTTTCGTCCTGCGCGTACACTCCCAGTCCTGCGCGGTGCGAAAGGCCAAAATACACTCCACCGACGGCAAGCCGCCGAGCCTCGGCCCCGGTTTCTTCACCCGTCTGCTCCGGGAGCACGATCCCCTGCTACCCGTGGTCTCTTCCGAAGCATTGCAGAATGCGATCCAGCGAGAAAATTTCATCCGCCGGGTATTCGTCCTGCACCGCTGGCGCGCTCTCATGGCCAAAGGAGTGTCCATCGGCAACCTGGTGGACTTCCACACCCGGCACAAGATGCTCATCCGCGCACACGACCTGAGCGGCTACCGGGAACTCGGTCATCTGCTCGGCGGAAGCACCCTGCACAACGCCGAGACCATCTTCGATAAATACGCCACCCTGCTCTTCAAATCCCTGACTCTCAAGGCCACGCCGAGCAAGAACCGGGACGTGCTCTCCCACGCGGCCGGATATTTCAAGAAGCACCTGGACGCAGAAGACAAACGCGAACTGCACGCCATGATAACGGCCTATGCCAAAGGCAAGATGCCGCTCCTCGTCCCCGTTACCCTGCTCAACCATTACGCCCGCAAGTACCGCGTGCCCTATCTGACCCAACAATATTATCTCAACCCCGAACCCGCTGAACTCAAGCTGCTCAACCATGTCTGATCTCATCAACGATCGTATCCGCATTGGCATCAGTGCCTGTCTGGCCGGGCAAAAGGTCCGCTACGACGGCACCAGCACAAAGGCCGAACACCTGACCGGCGTTCTGGCCGACTACCTGGAATTTGTGCCCGTCTGCCCGGAGGTAGGCTGCGGCATGGGCGTACCCCGGGAGGCGGTCCGGCTGGTCGGTACCCCGGAAGACCACAGGCTTATAGGAAGGCAGACCGGAACGGACTGGACCGGTGCCATGCGCGACTGGGCCGACGCCTTTCTGCCGGAGCTGGAAAGAGCCCGCATCTGCGGCTTCATTTTCAAGGCCAAATCACCGTCCAGCGGTATGGGCCGCGTCAAGATCTACTCCGAATCCGGCGGTCAACCGACCAGCTACGCGGGGGTGGGCCTGTTCGCGGCCATGCTCATGGAACAGTTTCCCCTGCTCCCGGTGGAGGACGATGGCCGCCTGCACGACATCGGCTTGCGCGCCAACTTCATCGAGCGCATCTTCACCGAACACCGTTGGCATCGCTTCCTGGACAGCGGGCCAACCATGAAGGGACTCATCGAGTTCCACACCCGCCACAAGATGCTTGTCCGCGCCCACGATGTGTCCGGTTACCGGGAACTTGGAAAGCTTGTTGCCGAGGGGAAACAGCTCGGCCTGGACCAGTTGCTCGACGGTTACCACGATCGTCTTGCCCACGCCATGGCCCTCAAGCCGACGGTGCGCAAGAACGTGGACGTGCTCATGCACATCCTCGGGTATTTCAAGAAATTGCTCAGCCCCGACGAGAAAGCGGAATGCCTGGAACTCATCGAGCACTACAGAAACGAGATCGTTCCGCTCATCGTGCCCGTAACCCTCTTCAACCACTATGTACGCAAATACGACGTCCCCTATCTGCGCGACCAATACTATCTCAACCCGCACCCGCTCGACCTCAAACTACGCAACCACGCCTAAAGCAAAGCCCCCGCGACGATCGTAACGGGGGCTTTTTGCTTGAATCTCGAGACTAGAAAAATGGTGAGTGCTCGGGCTCAAGGCATAGCCGGACGCCCTTTATGTCCCCGCCTCCGGCCAGCCATGATCGGAGCAGCTCTTTGTTGCGGAAGACCACCGGATGCGGACAGCCGTATCCCGCCTGGTCAAGCAGCCCGGCCGCCTGATCGGGATAGTGCTTGGCCGCGGATAGGCAGGCCAGCAGGTTCAGGCACAGTTCGTTCATGGGAAAACGCAAGGTCATGGCCTTGCCCAACGGCAACATGACGTCACCCAGCCGTCCGGCCCGATAATAGGCCACTGCAAGATCGAACTGGGCCGCGTGCAGCCCGGGCAGCCGACCGGCTATGGCCTCCCGTTCCGCCACGCTGTAGGATATTCGTTCGGCCGCGTACGAGGTGCCATTCAAGTTGCGGATCCGTACATCGAATCCGTAGCGCCGAGCCCAGAACAGCCCTTCCACGGCCTCGTCAGGGTCAAGCCGCATGTCCAGCCGCTGGCACCCGGCCAACCGCATGGCCTTGAGCAGACCGTCCGTGGGGACCGTATCCATCCGCGCGCTCCACAAGACGTTCAGATCCCGCACGCGCATGTCCAGACACATTTCCACCACCCGCTCATGGTCCGCAAACATCGCCGCGTCTTCAAAGGCAAGGGCTGCCAAACCACGCTCGCGCACAGCCTGTTCCACTTCGTCCAGACTCCAATTCCGGTCGAAGCGGACAAGACCATGCGCAAAGGGATTACCACCCCATACGGCCTTATCCGGCACAATTGTTCGCATTTCCAATCGCATACTCTACCTTTACCGCCCGTTTTTTGACGCAACGGGCATACTTGATAGACGATAATGCAAACACTTTGCCAAAGGCATGCTTCCGGCCGACCAAGACATGCCAAACAAAAGGGCCCCGCAGTGCGGGGCCCTTTTGTTTGGATATATTTCAGTACCGTGGCTAGCTAACTTTGCTGCCAGGAGAGACTTCGCCGGTGGGGGTGAGAAGTTCCATCCCCTTGTCGGTCTTCACGGCCAGGATCATGCCCTGGGAGAGCTGCTTGCGCAGCTTGCGGGGCTTGAGATTAGCGACCACCACGACCTGCTTGCCGACGAGGTCGGCGGGCTCGAAATAATCGGCCAGCCCGGCCACCACCTGGCGCAGGTCCTTGTCGCCGGTATCAACCTTGACGATCAGGAGCCGATCCGCATCAGGATGTTTTTCCACTTCCTTGACCGTGCCCACGCGCAGATCGAGCTTCTGGAAATCCTCGAACTCGATCTCGCAGACAGCTTCCTCGACCTCTTCCTTCTTGGAAGCTTTCTTGGCCTTCTTGGCGGGCTTTTCCGGCTTCTCTTCCTCGGCGGGCAGTTCCACGCGGGGGAAGAGGTTGGAGGTCTTGGCCACGGTGATGTCGGATTCGAGCAGTCCCCAGACGTCCAGTTCCTTGGGCAGGTTGATCTTCTCCGGGGCAAAGCAGATGCCGAGCTGTTCGAGCATCTTCTCGGACGCCTCGGGCATGACCGGCCACAGATGCACGGCGATCTTGCGCATGTTTTCAAGGAGCACGTAGATGACCGTGGACAGTCGCCCGGTGTTCTCGGCCTTGAACAGGGCCCAGGGCGCGGTCTCGTCGATATATTTGTTCAGGCCGCGAACCAGTTCCCAGAGGCCTTCCAGGGCACGGGAGAACTTCAAGTCGGAGAAGAAGTCCTGGAAGGACTGCATGGCGTCCTGCCCGATCTTCTTGATCTCCGCGTCGACCACGTCCTCCACGTCCGGCCGGGGAATCTGGCCGCCGAAATACTTGTGGGTCATGGACAGGGTGCGGTTGAACAGGTTGCCGAGGTCGTTGGCCAGGTCCGCGTTGAGGCGACCGACCAGAGCCTTTTCCGAAAAGCTGGAATCCTGACCGAAGGACATCTCGCGCAGCAGGAAGTAGCGGAAGGCGTCGAGGCCGTAGGCGTCCTTCATGGCCAGGGGCTCGACCACGTTGCCGATGGACTTGGACATCTTGGTGTCTTCCACCAGCCAGTAACCGTGCACATTCAGGTGCTGGTACGGCTCGATGCCGGCGGCCTTGAGCATGGTCGGCCAGAAGATGGCGTGGGGCTTGAGGATGTCCTTGGCCACCAGGTGGTTGGCCACGGGCCAGAACTTCTTGAACTTGTCGCCGTCGGGCCAACCCAGGGCGGCCACGTAGTTGATCAGCGCGTCGAACCAGACATAGGTCACGTAGTCGCTGTCGAACGGCAACTCGATACCCCAGGTCAGACGGGATTTGGGTCGAGAGATGCACAGATCCTCGAGTTCGCCGGATTCGAGCAGGGAGACGACCTCGTTCCTGTAACGCTCGGGCCGGATGAAGTCGGGGTGCTTATTGATATGGTCCAGGAGCCAGTCGCGGTACTTGGACATCTTGAAGAAGTAGTTCTTCTCGGCGATATACTCGGGCTTGGTCTGGTGATCGGGGCACAACCCGTCGACCAGTTCCTTCTCGGTATAAAAACGTTCGCAGCCGAAGCAGTAATGGCCGCCGTACTCACCGAAGTAGATGTCTCCGGCGTCGTAGACCTTCTGCAGGATCTGCTGCACGACTTCCTTGTGCCGGGGCTGGGTGGTCCGGATGAAGTCGTTGTTGGAAATGTTCATGTTCGGCCAGAGGTCTTGGAAGAGTTTGCTGATGACGTCAACATACTCCTGAGGCGTCTGTCCGTTGCTTTCCGCGGCCTGGACGATCTTGTCGCCATGTTCGTCGGTACCGGTCAGAAAGTAGGTCTCCTCGCCCATGAGCCGATGAAAGCGATTCAGGGAATCGGCCACCGTGGTGGTGTACGCATGGCCCAGATGGGGTTTGGCGTTCACATAGTAAATGGGCGTGGTGATGTAAAAACGTTGCAATTCGAATTCTCCTTGTCGTGACGAAAGCGGCCGCCCGAACGGGCGTTACTTCTTGGGAGGCCTGCGCCTGCGCCTTCTGGGTCTGCGAGCGCGCTTGGACTTGGCGTCGTCCGTGTCCCCGCCATCGGGGCTGGAGGCCGCCTGTTCAGGGCGGGCTTCCGGGGCGTCCGCCTTGCGCGGCATATCCTTGCGGGGGCGGCGTTTACGGTCGTCCCGGGCAGGTTTCTCTTCCCTGGCACTGGGCGTTTGGTCGGCCACGGGCGAGTCGGGCTCGCCGGATTGCTGGCCACCGGAGTCAGGCCGCGAAGGACGTCGTCCGCCTCTGCGTCCTTGGGGCGCAGCGGATCGGGCCTTGGCTTCCGCCTTGGCCTCTTCGCTCGGCGGCTTGTTAACTATTTCATTCCATTCGTCAATGGAAACTTCCTGCTCTTCGAAGTTTTCGTCAAGCAGGGATAAGGATTTCTTGAAGAAATTGGACCGGAGCACCTTCATGTGTCCAAGCGAGGTCTGATACTTCTTGCCCACGCGCGGACACATGCGGTGGAACTCCTCGTACCCCTGCTGTTCGAAGCTGAGGCAACAGAGCAACCGTCCGCAGATACCGGAAATTTTGGTCGGATTAAGGAACAGATTCTGCTCTTTGGCCATCTTGATGGTCACGGGAACGAACTTGCGCATGAACCGGCGGCAGCAGCACATCTGGCCGCAGTTGCCGATGGCGCCCAGCATCTGGGTTTCGTGACGCACGCCTATCTGCCGCAACTCGATGCGGGTACGGTATTCCTTGACCAGATCCTTGATCAGTTCCCGGAAGTCGATACGGCCGGGCGCGGTGAAGTAGAAGACCATTTTGGAACGGTCGAAAAAGACTTCCACGTCGACCAGCTTCATGCCCAGCTTGTGGGTGTTGATGCAGGCTCGGCAGAATTTGAAGGCATCCCTGGACAGGATCTCGTTTTCGGCAACGGCCTCCATGTCCTTTTCGTTGGCCAGCCGATAGATGGGCTTGTGCCCCTCGGGGGCCTCGTCATCCATTTCCTTGGGCGCCTGGCGGACGAGGATGACCTTTCCCAAGCCCATGCCCTGATCCGTCTTGACGATGACGTGCTGGCCTTCGCGGACTACGAACGGGCCGGAGCCGAAGTAGTAGACCTGGCCGTAGTCATTGAATTTAACACCAAGTGTTTGGCTCATGAATTCCTATCCTGTATAAAAGCCCCCCTTATCGCGGGGGGAGTAAGTATCGAGCAAAGAGAGTTAACATATTAGAAAACGGCTCCAACTTCAAATCCGATCGCAAACGCGAAACCGGATGCCGCTTCGAGGTACGGCACCCGGCTGTAAAGTCTTCGATTCGCGGGCGTTGTGCGCTCAGATGAGACCGAGACTCTTGATCTCGTCCATGAGCTTTGCCTCGTCGATGGGCTTGACCAGATAGGAAGTGGCCCCGCCGAGAAAGAAGGCGTCGTGCGTTTCCTTCTCGTCCGCGAGCATGGTAGTGACGATAACCTTGGACTCGCTATGCGGGCTGACGCCGTTTTCCTGCTCAAGGTTTCGAATTTCGCGCAAAGCCTGCTGGCCGTCCAGTTCGGGCATGAGCAGATCAAGACAAATCAAATCGTAGGGCTCGCCGTCGAGCAGTCCGCGCCGAAAGGCCTCGATGGCCTCCTCGCCGTTCACTGCGATGTCGCATTTGGCGACCTGGCGAAGTATTTCGTGAATCATGTTCCGGCTATAAAAATCGTCATCCACGATCAACGCTTTCATCTTTCGCCCTCCCGTAAGTCTCATCATCTTGAGTTGGAGATATGTTTCAATGTCATTTTCTCATGAAAAGCGCAACACTTCGGCAAATTCAAGACGGGATTTCCAGTTTTTCCAGGTTGGTGCTCCACGCCGACTTGCACTCAGGAACACAGCGCGGCTCATCGGAATTCCCCAAGCCTGACGAAAATACGCGCGTTCTCCACTTCCTTTCCCAAGGTCGGCATGTCCTTGATGAGTTCGCTTATGGTCATGCCCAGCCGGTTCTGCACGCCCGAGGGCAGCGGTTCCACATGGAAATCCCACGCCGAACCGAAGGACAGGCTTTTACTGATCTGATTGGCTGCGAACAGGCAGTCCGTCAACATGAAAGAACCACCTTCCCCTATGGAGTGGTGGGCTGCGATGGTATCCCGCATCTCTTCGGGCAGGTTCCACTTCTCGGCCAGCAACCCGCCGGCCTCCGCATGGGTGGCCCCGAGAATTTCACGCTCGCACTCATGCAGGATGTTCCCCGGCTCGGCTGCCGCGCGAATGACGGATTCATACTGCTCCGGCATATACAGGGCAAAGACGACCTTGCCGAGATCATGCAGCAGACCGACGGCAAAAAAGGTGGATACCTCGTCTCGGGAAACCCCGAGCTTGCGGCCGAGCATGGCAGCGCAGGTGGCAACGGCCAGGGAATGGAGCCAGAACGCCCCCATATCCAGCTTGTCGGCGGCGGACCGGGGGATGGCGTCTACCGCAGCCAAGCCGAGGGCCACATTCTTGAGCGTGTTCTGCCCAAGGTAGACGCTGGCGTGGTTGATGGAAGTGATCTCCCTGGACAAACCGAAATAGGGAGAATTGACCAGGCGCAATATCTTGAGGGTAAAGACCGGATCTTTTTTTATGACTTCGACCTGATCCTTCTGGGAGCAGTTGATGTCCCCGGACAGCTCCAGGATATGCTGCATGCTCTGTGGGAATGCGGGCATCCGCTTAACGGCTTCACGCAAAGTCTGTCTGACGTCGTTGTTCATCTATTGGTCCGTCCACCTCGGCTGCCGTGCAGGCCAACCGCCTCCCTTTACTTATTTTCAGAGCCTAATTCGACCCCTATTCGTACTTCTATATCAGACGGACATTCATGGCAAGAGAACCGTGGGCCGGACTACAAGCCGCCCTGTTGGCCCGTCCCAGACGCAAACAACCCGACCATTCCTCGCCGTAGTGAAAACCCGGCCGCCAGCAGCCGACGAAGCCGCCTCAACCACTCCCGGGTCCGGAAACCCATAGCGGTTCATGAACCCGTTGGAACAGAGAACGACCTGGGGACGTACCCCGGCATAAAAATCCGATTCAAAACTGCGACGGCTGCCGTGATGCGGCAGGACCAGGACCTCGGCGGCAACGTCATCCCCACGATCAAGCATGGCCCGGATGCCGCCGCTCTCTATATCGCCCGGCAACAGCGCCAGGGACCTCCCTGCCCGCTCCAGGCGCAAAACCAGGGACCGTTCGTTTGCCCGTGTCCCCGCATAATTGTCGTCCGGATGCAGAACCGCGACCCGAACTCCGGACGACAGGCCCACCGACTCCCCGGCCCGCAAGGTTTCCACCGCAACGCCGCTGACGGGCAGAATCCGATCCAGCCGCGCGCCGGTCAACCCGCGTGGAAGCATACCGTTGGTATACAGCGCCCCCACCTTGAATCGCTCGATGAGATACGGCAATCCATGGCTGTGGTCCACATCCGGATGTGACAGGAAGATGCCGTCCAGCCGGGGCGGTCGCCCCAGGGTCAGAGATGGCCCGACCACGGCTTCGCCCAAATCGTAGGTGGGCGACCCTCCGCCCGTGTCCACCAGCCAACGATGCCCACCGGGCAGGGAGATAACCAGGGACTGGCCCAGCCCGACGTCGAGCATGGTCAGGCTGACGCGGTCCCGGCTGTCCTCGGCCATGACCAGCACATGTGGTGCAACCAGCAGCACGAAGCCCAAACCGGCCAGCGCCGCAGGCACCCTACGCCTGGACCGCACACAAACCGCCGCCGTAACAAGAAGCAGCGCAAACCCAAGCATCTCCGGCCAAAGAGGACGCAACACGGCGAAGACCGGGGTCAGCCCGCTTCCTCGAAGCACGTCCAGCAGCCAGAGCAGTCCGTCCGCCATACGCGCGGCAAGGCCGAGCAGCACCGCGCCCGCTGGAGCGGTCCAGGCAGACACGGTCAGGAGCGAACCAAGCAGCCCGAGTGGCATGATCGCCAACCCAAGGACCGGCAACCAGACCAGATTGAGCAAAAGGTTCGGGCTGAACGTCCCGAAATACCAGGACACCAAGGGGATGATCGCCAGGGTGGCACAGACGCTGACGGCGATTGTCCCCGCGGCCCAGGCAAGCAGCCGCACCACGCCCCTGCGCCGTGTGGCGAAAAGAAAGCGAAAAAACGGGTAGAGCAAGCCGATCCCGGCCACTGCTGCCAAGGACATCTGCAGGCCGAGATCGAACAGGGACAACGGCGAAACAAATACGATGGCCGCCAACGCGAAGAACAACCCGTCCATGAGGACTCGGCCCCGGCCCTGGAGAAGAAGTATGCCCCAAAAGCCGAACATGACCGAAGCCCGGACCAACGATGCCGACGGCTGTCCGAGCCAGGCGTAGACCAATACCAACGGTGCGGCCAATAGCACGGCCAGCTTTGGCCTGGGCAGACGAAGCAGCAATCCGGGCCAGACCAGCCCGGCCAGATAGGCCAGTCCCCAGCCCATGGCGGCCACGAACCCCACGTGCAGCCCGGACAAGGCCAACGTATGGGCCAACCCCGCGCCCCTGGTCGCGTCCATGGTGTCCATGTCCAGCCGGGACCGATCGCCCGTGGTCAGGGCCAGGACCATGGCTCCGCCCTGTGTGGCGGGAAGATGTTCGGCCACCAGCTCCCGCAACCGGCTTCGCATACCGGCAAACGAGGATTGCGGTTTCTCACCCCAGACAGGCTTTACCCTGCCCGAAGGCCAGGCCCGCCAAAAAACGCCCTGCCGCTGCCAGTACCAGCGGTAATCCCATAACCCCGGATTGCCGAAACTGCGCACCGGCACGACTCTGGATACGGTGCGCACATGCTGGCCCGGCAACGGAACGTAGTCGGGATTACGGATGAACCAGGCCACCTCGCCAGGCAACGGTTCGCTTCCCTGCCCCGCATCGACCTGGACCTTGTCCAGAATCACTCGCAGCCGATGCCCGGGACGCGGCTCGGCCCGATCCACCACACCTTCCAGGACCACGGCCTGGCGCGCAGCCATCCAGCCCGGCATCTCTTCCGGGAAAAGCGGCGTGCGCTGGGAGGCATAGGCGAATCCGAAAATCGCACACAAGATCACGGCCACAACCGGCACCCGGCACTGTCGTCCGCGCAACACCCACTCGGCGACGAGGAGCAACAACAACGCGGCCCCACCGGCCAACGGAAACCGGATCGCCAAAACGCCTAGGGCAAAAGCCAATACGTAGACCTGCCACGGCAACAACCCCGGCACGGATTCATCATATGTCCAGCAGGCATCCTTCACCCGTGTTTTGTTATCAGGAACGAAAAGATTGAGAAAGAGCGGGAGGATGCCTCCAGCCGTCGGGGACAATAAAAAAGCCGGACTCCACGAGGGAGCCCGGCTGATATGCATGTTTTTCTCTTCGCGCTAGGCGCTGACGCGTTTGATACGGGCGCCGACGCCGGAGAGTTTGGCTTCAATATTTTCGTAGCCGCGATCGAGGTGGTAGATGCGCTCGATGGTGGTGGTACCCTGTGCGGCGAGCCCTGCCAGAACCAGAGAGGCGCTGGCGCGAAGATCGGAGGCCATGACCGGCGCGCCCTTGAGCGAGCCAACCCCCTTGACCATGGCAGTGCGGCCCCTGAGGCGGATGTCAGCGCCCAGCCGAACCAGTTCGAGGACGTGCATGAAACGGTTTTCGAAGATTTTTTCCTCAATGGTGCCGATGCCTTTGCCGAAACACATCAGAGCCATGAGCTGGGCCTGCATGTCCGTGGGGTAGCCGGGGTGCGGAAGCGTGGTCACGTCCACGTTTTCAAGCAGACCGTTGGCCCGGCGGACAAGGACGTAGTTATCCTCTTCCTGAAGCCAGACGCCCATTTCCCGCAGTTTGTAGCTGACAGCATCCAGATCCTGAAACGGGCAGTCCAAAATTTCCAACTCGCCGCCGGTGATGGCCGCGGCGACCATGTAGGTCCCGGCCTCGATGCGGTCGGGCATTATGCGGTATTCGCAGCCGGACAGGGAAGACACGCCCTCCACATGCAGGACGCTGGTGCCCTGACCGGTGATCTTGGCCCCGCAGGCGTTGAGGAAGTTGGCCAGGTCCACGACCTCGGGCTCTCGGGCAGCGTTCTCGATCATGGTCTCCCCCTCGGCCAGAGCGGCAGCCATGAGAATGTTCTCGGTGCCACCCACGGTGGGAAAGTCCAAAGTGATGTTGGCACCCTTGAGACCGTTCTTGCAGAATCCCTTGATGTAGCCCTCGGTGATCTCGAACTCCGCGCCCATGCGCTCAAAGCCGCGCAGGTGCAGGTCTACCGGGCGGGCGCCAATGGCGCAGCCGCCGGGCAGGGCCACCTTGGCCTCGCCGAGCCGGGCCAGCAGCGGGCCGAGGCAGAGCACCGAGGCGCGCATGGTCTTGACCAGATCATAAGGGGCCTCGGGCTTGAGGCCGGTGCACAGGCTGGTAGCCGCATTGCCCTCGAAGGTGGTTTCACAACCAAGAATGTTGAGCAGCTTGAGCGAGGTGTTTATGTCGGCCAGACGGGGAACGTTTGTCAGAGAGACTTTGCCTTCAGCCAGAAGACAGGCCATGAGTATAGGCAGGGCCGCGTTTTTCGCGCCGCTGACCTGAATGCTTCCCTGCAGCGGAACCCCGCCTTCGATGATAAGTTTATCCATGTGTATCCTTTTTTGATTCTTTTGCTTGACCGGGAGAAAAAGCTTGGTTAAAAACTGCCCCTCACACGGTGGGTGTAGCTCAGTTGGTAGAGCACCTGGTTGTGGCCCAGGTGGCCGTGGGTTCAAGTCCCATCACTCACCCCAGTTTGACTCAATTGGACGGAACTTCGGTTCCGTCCTTTTCGTTTTTCCGGGGTTCGGAACCGGCCCTGTCCAGAAGCTCCAACAGCCGTTCCGCGCCATGGGGCCGGAGTTTCTTGTCGAAAAGTATGGTTTCGGGCGAACCACCCTCCACGCCGGAAAAGGCCTGATTCAGACGGGTGCGATTGGAGAATCCGCCAGTGCTCAGGGCCACGCCCGCATACAGACCGGTCCGTTCACCCACGAAATAGATATTGCCGGATTCCTGAAACTCGGGAGTCTGGTCTGCATCCAACTCGGCGTTCAGCGCAACGGCCCGGGCCTTGCCACTCAGCACGGCTCCCTTTTCCAGAATATAGCGGACGTCGTCCTCGTCCATGATCAGAAGCAGGCCGGATTCCTTGGACACGCCAGCCTGCAACCCCCAGCCCACGGAAGACTTGGACATGAAGACCGGACCGGTCCATCCCTTGTCCGTACGCGCGACAATCAAAGCGTTGCCGTGGCCTATGGAAAAGAAGAAACTGACATCGCCGATGGCCGGAATGATCATGATGCCTTTAGCCTCGCTGATCAGCCGGTGGACACGCCCGTCCTTGTCCTTTTCCAGGGATTTTTCAACCATGCCGGTGGCTTCATCCACCAGTGCCTGGGCGGTTCCACTATCCGTGGTACCCCCCTTGGAAGCGGTCGCAGCGCATCCGGCCAACAGGGCCAGAAGCACCAAAACGACCGCGATGTGCGTTGCTCGAATTGCCATAGCCTTGGCCTAAAGGGTGCGTCCTACCCTGTCAAGACCGTTTGCGCAGACGACGGACGTCTCCTACGCGCACTGTCAGTTTTTCCTTGTCGAAATACTCGAGCACCGGAATGAGATACTTGCGCGACAGTCCGGTCAGCTCCTTGAAGTCCGGGGCCGACATCTCGTCGTGATCCGCGAAGAAACCGACAATCGCGTCACGTATCCCGGTGAGGGCCGGGGTGTGATAGTACATGTCGTCCTTGATGCGCGTCAGCTCTCCCTGGTCCTGCAACAGCCTCAGCACGGGACCGGCCTGCTTGGCGTCCATGCCAAGGGGATCGAGCACATCCTTGAGGTTGGGAGGCATGGCCCCGCCCTCGGTATAGGCGGACAGGATGGTCTCGCGGACCTTTGCCTGATCCGAGGCCAGGGAGACCTTGTGGTCCTTGAGCCGGACGACCTCCTGCTCGGCCACGATATCGCCCTTCTTGAGTAGGCGTTCCAACAGAAAGTGCATGAGCTTGGGCGGCAGATCCCGTCCCCAGGACGAGGCCAGTTCTCCGCGCTGCACGCCCGGTTTCATGGATTCCCTTTGATGATACGCCGCCAGGAATTCGAGGAGTTCGGAGGAGAGGCGATCGGCCAAGGCCCCGCCCGCATAGCGACGGGTCTCCTTGTCGAAGAGCACGGCCCGCTGCTGCCCGCCGAGCACGCCCAGGGTCTTTTCCAGTCCCTTGGTCTCAAGGTTGGTCATGGTCAGCAGTTCGGCGAAATCAACCCCCTTGGGACCGGCTAACTCCAACTGGGCGGCGGCCACTTCCTCGGCCTGATCCGAGGCCAGCCGTTCGAGCAGCTCCACGTCCTCGGAGAAACGCTTTATGCGATGCCCGGAGGGGCCGATGAGCCGTCCCCCCGCAAAGGCGCGCAGAGGCGAAAAGGAGCGCAAGACGATACGGTCGCCCCAGACCCCGGCCATGGGTTCGGTGAAGCGGGCCTGACATACGGCGGTCTCACCGGGAGCGAGTTCATCGCGGTCGAGCAGATAGATGCGCGCCAAAACTTCTCTCGCGCCGTGGTGGAAATGGATTTCCTTTCGATGCTTGAGCGGCAAACGCGAGGATTCGAGCACGGTCAATTCGATGTCCCAGAGCTCGGACGGAAACAGGGACCCGGGCCGGGCCAGGATATCGCCCCGCCGGACATCGTCCACTTCCAGCCCTGCCAGGTTCACGGCAGTACGCCTTCCGGCCTGTGCCGTTTCCACGGTATTGCCGTGTGATTGCAGGCCACGCACCTTGGACGTGGTTGTGCCGGGATACAGGGTCACGTCTTCGCCAACGGAAACGGAACCTGAAATCATGGTCCCTGTGACCACTGTGCCGTGGCCCTTCATGGTAAAAACACGGTCCACAGGCAGGCGAAAAAGATCCGAGCGCCGTTTGGGCTTGAACTCGGCCACCAGCTTGCGCAGCGCCGCCTTGAGTTCTTCCAGCCCTTTGCCGGTGTGGGCGGATACGGGCAGGATGGGCGCGCCGCCGAGGAAGGTCGGCTCCAGATAGGTTCCCACCTCTTCCTCGACCATCTCCAGCCAATCCGCATCGACCATATCGGTCTTTGTCAGGACCACCAAACCTTCTGTCACGCCGAGTAACTGACAGATTTCCAGATGCTCTCGGGTCTGGGGCATGATGCCCTCGTCGGCCGCGATGACCAGAACGACGAAGTCCACGCCCGCGGCGCCCGCGACCATGTTTTTGACAAATTTTTCATGGCCTGGGACATCCACGATACCGAGGCGGTTGTCCTCGCCGAGGTCCAGAAAGGCGAACCCCAGTTCGATGGTGATGCCGCGCTTTTTTTCCTCGGACAGCCGATCGCAGTCGATACCGGTGAGGGCCTTGATGAGCGTGGTCTTGCCGTGGTCGATGTGGCCGGCGGTTCCCATGATGACGGGCATAATGCGTGTCTCCGCTACGTACTGTTTGAGATTGGGACGATGCCAGGTACCTATGGTAGGGAAAAACAGACCGCGTAACAAGGCTTCGAAGCAGTTTTCGTGTCCGACCCGATCGGACTCCGGGGAGAAAGCATATTAATTATATTGACCTATACTGTACATGTGTTAAGAATGAGCAAACGAACAGTATTATCAGAGTGAGCCACTTCCATGAGCAAAAATCGTATGGCGCTACGATGTTTCTTGCTGTCGGCAACCCTCCTCATGTTCATCCCGGCGGCCGTCCTGGCTGCCGAGAAAGTTCTACCTGTGCCTGTCGCCATCGGCGAAACAATCTCCCTGAACGGAACCGTCACCGCACACGGTGCGGACAAAGTCGTACGGAAACTCAAGCTGAACGAGCCTGTGTTTTCTAAAGACGTCATTGTCACAGGGGCACGAAGCAACGTCGAGATCCTGTTCAGAGACCGCTCGGTGTTTTCCCAGGGCGCCGATTCCCGCACCGTGCTTGACGACTACCTCTACACGGCCGACCCGTCCGCTTCGAAGATGCTCCTCAAACTGGGCGCGGGAACCTTTCGCTACGTGACGGGCGAAATCGTCAAAACCAACCCCGAAGCCTTCGCCATCGAGACCCCGACAACCACCATCGGCATCCGGGGTACAGAGGTTTTTGCCGAAATCACCCCCGATGGCGAAGAGATCGGCGTACTCTCCATGACTCCCGGCCATCAGGTGGATGTAACCGCGGGCGAGATGTCCCGGACCATCACCCGTGCCGGCTATTCGGTCACATCCGTCGACGGACGTCTGACCGACCCCGCTCCCACGGCCCCCTCCACCCGCGCCAGGGTGATGAAAGCCGCACCTCAGTCCACCCAGGGCGAGACAGGTGCGCCGGGCCACTCCAACCTGGAAAACCGCCTTGAAGCCTTTTCCCTGGCCATCGACAAGACCAAGAGTGGACTTGGCGGCCTTGAGGACAAGCCCGACTATGGCGCTCTCCACAACATCTCGCTCCAGAACCGTGCCCACGACAGGGCGGAAAGCGGCCGAGACAGTTCCGTCAGCGCTGGGCTTGGCAGCGACGGCGGCGACGCGGACGGCGGTAATGGCGGCGGCGCTACAGGACATCCCTAACCCCCCAACCCTCCCCGACCAAAGCGACACCCAAAAGGAACACCGACATGAACTCCATTCTGAAATTCGCAATCCTCCCCCTCCTGTTGCTCCTACTGACCGGTTGCGTGATGGGCACCATGTACGAACGGCAAGGCACCAGCGCATACCTTGAAAAGGACTATGCCACTGCCAAGGCCAAGTACGAAGAAGCCGTAGCCAGCGGCAACCCCCAGGCCATGTACCACCTTGCCGTCATGTACGCCGAGGGCCAGGGCGTTGAGCAGGACCAATGCAAGGCCGCGGAACTGCTTGAAAAAGCAGCAGCCCTGGGACAGGACGACGCCCGCCTCATGCTCGGCCTGTTCAACCTGTACGGCGACGGCGTGCCGCGCGACGTGAACAAGGCTGCGGGACTGATCAAGACCGCCGCGGAGAACGGCAATGATACGGCCATGTACTACCTCGCCAACCTCTATGCCGCCGGTCTCGGGGTACAAAAGGATGTCGACAAGGGATTATACTGGATGCTGGAAGCCAGGGACGCAGGCTTTCCGGTCAAGGACGAATTGCTGACTCGTGACGGGCTCGCCGGTCTGTACGAATAACACCCCATGATACTGAACAAATTCCACCTCAACATATCGGAGATGTTTCCCCCATGCGCGCAGCCGGTTCCCTCCTACTCCTGACGTTCATCCTCACACTGATCTGCAATTTCGCACCTGCCGCCCAGGCAGCTCAATCACCGGACGACATTCCGGAAGACGCCATCGGCACCGTGGTCTACATGGCCGGAAAAGTCGTCGCCGAGCATCCCGGCGAAGACAACCGCATGCTCGACCTGGAAAAACCGGTTCGGGCCGGGGACATCATTGTGACGGGCTCACGAAGCAGCGTCGAGATCGTATTCAACGACCAATCGGTTTTCTCACAGGGAGCCGACTCCCGGACCACGCTCGACAAGTTCGTCTACGCGAACGATCCGTCAGCCTCGAAAATGCTGCTCAACATCTCGGTGGGTACGGTTAGGTTCGTCACCGGCAAGATCGTCGAACAGAATCCGGATGCATTTGCCCTGACCACGCCTACGGCCACCATCGGCATACGGGGTACCGGAATCTTTGCCAGAGTCTCCCGCCAGCGGGAAACAATCGGCGTCCTTTCCATGACCCCCGGCCATACGGTTTCGGTAACAAGCGACCGCCAGACCCAGATCATCGACCGGCCCGGTTTATCGGTGACCGTCACTCCCGATGGCCACATCTCTCCGCCTGAACCCACGGATCCCGACACCCAGAAGGAAGTGGTCCGAGCCGCTCCCCAGACCGATCAGGGAGAGCGTCCGGCCCTCACTTCGGTCACCCCCGGAGAAATCAACAACCGCATTGACGCGCTCAAGGCTGCGGCCAGCCGGACCAAATCGGAACTCGGCGGTCTCCAGGGGCGTCCGAACTACAGCGCACTGCACTCGCTCTCCCTGCAGCGGGAAAGCATGCAGTCCGCCGAATCCGAAAGCAACAACATGGGAGGCAGACTCGGAGCGGGCCTCGGCGGTGATAGTACTGCCGGACAGGGAGCCGATGAGGGCGGAGGGGGTGGTTATGCGACCCAGGAATAGTCTTCAGATATAAGCAACAAGAGGGCGGCGGGGATACACCCCGCCGCCCTCTTGTTTCGGATCAATTCTCGGCGAAGATCAGGCGCAGGCCGAAAAAGACCATCAACGAGCCTATGCAGGCAGACAGTCCCTTTCGAATGCGTTGGTAGCCCCGGTGCATGAAGCCCAGGGAAAAGCCCACGGCGACCAGAGAGTACCAGGACAGGGAGATGGCAAAGACCAGGGCCAGAGTGGCCAGGGCCTGTAACGGCGTGAGCTGCGGCGGCAGCAGGGTCAGGAACATGCTGCCGAAAAAGGCCGCGCTCTTGGGGTTGGACAGGTTGGTCAACAGCCCGATGCGGTAGCCTCCAGCCCGGCCCGGATCAGCCGTTTCCATCGCCTGTTCCTGTTTGGCGAAGGCGGACCGGATGACGGTTACGCCGACGTACAGAAGGTACAGACCACCGAGGATCTTGACCGCGCCGTAGAGCCAGGCAAAGGCCAGGAACAGGGCGTGCAGCCCGACCATGGCCGAAAAGGCCCAGGTCACGGACCCGGTGGCTATGCCCAAAGCCGTAAGCAACGCCCGGCCGCGCGTGGCGGTCAGCCCGCTGCGGGCCGCAATCAGGAAATTAGGCCCGGGCAGGATCACTGCCAGCGCCCAGACCAGACCGAAGCCCAGGAGAAACGAATACTCCTGCATTGCCCCTCCCCTACCGCTTCAGGAACTCGCGGAAGGCCAGGACGCATGCATAGATGTCGGCCTTGGCGGACAGTTCGAAGGGAGAATGCATCGACAGAACAGGTACGCCCACGTCAATGACATCCATGCCGTACACGGCCAGGAACTTGGCCACGGTCCCGCCGCCGCCGGCGTCCACCTTGCCCAGTTCGGACATGTGCCAGGGAATGCCCGCGCCGTCGAAGATGGAGCGCAACCAACCGATGAAATCCGGATGGGCGTCGTTGGCCCCGACCTTGCCGCGATGGCCGGTGAACTTGTTGAAGCACGGGCCGTACCCCAGGCGGGCCGCATTGAGCGGCTCGTAGACATCCTTGTGATCCGGGTCCATAGCCGCGGACACGTCTGCGGACAGGGCCGAGCCGTTCATCAGCACCGAGGAAAGGCGCGCGCCCGGCTCCCAGGCCTCCACCAGCTCCTCCATGCAGTACTCGAAGAAGTAGGATTTGGCGCCCGTGGCACCCTCGGAGCCGATCTCCTCCTTGTCCCAGAAAAGCACTATCTGGCAGTATTCCGGTTCGGGCTCGGCCAGCAGGGCCTCGAGCGCGCAGAACACGCTGGACCGGTCATCCTGGCCGTAACCGCCGATCATGGACTCGTCCAGACCGACATAACGGGCCGGGCCGGCGGGCACGGCCTGCATCTCGGCGCTGAGGAAGTCGGCCTCCTCGATGCCGTAACGCTCGTGCAGAATCTCCAGAATCTTGCGCTTGACCGGCTCCTTGACCTTGTCCTTCTCGTCTTTGCCCTCCGGAACCGGGGACTGACCCAGAACCACATTGAGCTTCTCGGCCTCAAAGGCATCCTCCACCTTCTTGGTCACTTCCTTGTAGGCCAGATGCGGCAGCAGATCGGTGATGGTCAGGACCGGATCCTTGGGGTCCTCACCGATGCACACGGTCACGGTCTCGCCGGACTTCTTGACCACGGTGCCGTGCAGGGCCAGAGGGATGGTCAGCCACTGATACTTGCGGATGCCGCCGTAGTAGTGGGTCTTGGCCAGACAGATGTCCAGGTCCTCGTAGAGCGGGCGCTGCTTGAGGTCCAGGCGCGGGCAGTCGGCGTGCGCCCCGACCAGGCGGAAGCCCTCGGACAGGGGCCGTTTGCCCTTGCGAGCCAGGAAACAGGTCTTGTTGCGGTTGAAGCGGTAGGCCTGCGGAGCCTTGAGGTCGTCCACAAAGCCTGCGGCCTCGACCTTGGCGCGGACATAGTCCATGACCAGCCGCTCGGTCTTGCATTCGCTCAAAAATTTCAGGTAATCGGCAGCCAGTCCATCCATGGCTTTGACGTGCTTCTTGGCGGCGTAGGCTTCCCACGCGGACTTGGGCTCGTATTCCAGTTGCAGCTTGCTCATATGCGTATCCTTCCTATTCGGTCAGGGCGGCCACGGCCTGCTTCAGGGCGTGGGCGGCCAGCTTGAGTTCGGAGGACCCCAGGGTTCGGGAGTCCAGCAAAAATTCGTCGTCCTCGATGCGCGCCACCAACGGCGGATCGGTGTCCAGCAAGGCGTCGCGAAGATCTTCCACGGCCAGACCATCCACGGCAACGGTGACCATGGTGCCGGGCAGGTCGTATTCGGGGAAGGCTCCACCGCCCACGCGGGAAACGCCTTTTTTCATGCCAACCGAAGCCCGTTCACCCAAAGCTTCCCGTACGGCGTCAGCCAGCCGCCGCGCCTTGGACTTCAGCGCCTCGGGCGACGCGGTGATCATGTTCAGAGTAGGGATTTTGCGTCGGGCTTCACCCATGTCGAGGTACAGGCGCAGGGTCGCCTCCAGGGCGGCCAGGGTCATTTTGTCAATGCGCACGGCCCTGTTGATGGGATTCTTCTTGATGCGGTCGATATATTCCTTACGGCCCACGATGACGCCCGCCTGGGGACCGCCCAGGACCTTGTCGCCCGAAAACGACACCACATCCGCGCCCTGTGCCACCACCTGCTGCACCGTGGGTTCGCCGAGCAGCCCCTCCCCTTCCAGCGAATAGAGGGAACCTGACCCCAAGTCTTCGATGACGGGAAGGTTGTAGCGGTCGCCCAGCACGCGCATCTCGGCCAGAGACACCTCCTTGGTGAATCCGACTACGCGAAAATTGGAGGTGTGCACGCGCATCAGCGCCCCGGTCTCGTCGCCGATGGCGTTCTCATAGTCGTGCACGTGTGTCCTGTTGGTGGCTCCGACCTCGCGCAGGGTCGCCCCTGACTTGGCCATCACGTCCGGGATGCGGAAGGAACCGCCAATCTCGACCAGCTGCCCACGCGAGACAATTACCTCACGCCCCTTGGCCAGGGTTTCGAGCATGATGAAGACGGCGGCCGCATTGTTGTTGACCACAAGGGCGGCTTCGGCCCCGGTGATGTCGCACAGGATCTTCTCCACGTGGGAGTAGCGGCTGCCGCGCTTGCCCGTGGCCAGATCGAACTCGCAGTTGGAATAGTGCCCGCAGGCTTCGGTCACGGCCTCGATGGCGGACTTGGCCAGCAGGGAGCGTCCCAGGTTGGTGTGCACGACCACGCCCGTGGCGTTGAGCACCCTGCGAAAATGAGGCCGCGCTTTGGACCGCACATAAGCGGTCAGCCGTGGAGCCAGGGCTGTGCCGGACAACTCCTCGGGCTTGGAAAAAACACCGGAGCGGATCTCCTCGCGGCAGATGTCCAGGAATTCGTTAACCAGATTCTTGACCAGCGGACGGGGCAGATCGCCAATTCCCTCCTCTTTGCCCAAGGCTGAAAGGACTTCATCCACTGAAGGCAGGTGCCTGAAAAGATTACTCATGCGTATCCCAGTGTTAGGCGGTGAGAAAACGAGGATTCAGGATATAGAACTCCGCAAGCAAATACAAGGACCCGCATACCAGTGTCGGCCCGTCAATATCAGACCCTTGTTCCAGAGCCGCTTCCAAAGATTCCGACGCCTCGGCCTTTCCGCCTATGGCTTCGGCTATGGCCCTGTTGTCCGCTGCCCGCTCGCCCTTCATGGCCGGAACCAGGATGGGCCCGTCGGAAAAAGAGCGGATGAACGGCAGCATGTCGGTCAGGTTCTTGTCTCGCAGACACGCGAAGACCACTTTGCCCGGACGGATATTGTCGGCCCGCAGGGCGGCGCTAAGAGCTGCCATGGCATGGGCGTTGTGCGCCCCGTCCAAAATGATCTCCTGACCGTCCAACTCGACGAACTGGAATCGGCCCGGCAAAAAGGTGCTCTCCAGCCCGAAGACTTCGGTGGCGTGGTCGGTGCGCAAGGAATGGCCCGCCGCGAACCAACGCCATCCGGCCAAGGCCAGACGGGCATTGGAGGTCTGGTGGATGCCCCTAAGCCCGAGCCTGACGCCGTCAACCGGCCCGGCCGCGTCCACGGCATAAACCAGCCTCGCCCGCACTTTCTCGGCACGTTCCTGTAATTGGATAATGGCTTCGGGGTCCTGGGGGCCGGTCAGGGCCACCCCACCCTCGTGGATAGCTCCGGCCTTGTCCCGAGCTATATCGGTCAAGGTGGGGCCGAGAATCTTCTCATGGTCCAACCCCATGGGGGTGAACAGGGTCAGTTCCGGCCGGAACACGTTGGTCGCGTCGAAGCGGCCTCCCAATCCGGCCTCCATGACGGCCAGGTCCACACGAGCCCGTTCGAACGCGAGCATGGCCAGGCAGGTCTGAAATTCGAAATAGGTCAGTTCCTCGCCGCCGGGCACGGACAGGATTTCATTGCCCAACGTCAGCCAATCATCGCGGGACAACATGCGACGGTTGACCAGGATTCGCTCTCGCGGAGAAACGAAATGGGGCGACGTGAACGTGCCGACCTTTTGCCCGTGGGCACGGGCCAAAGAAGTCAAAAAGGAGGAAGTGGAGCCCTTGCCGTTGGTGCCTACCACATGGACCACGGGTACGGTGGGCCGGCCGCGGGCGTTCCAGAAAGCTTCCATGCGGCCAAGCGTCAAGTCCATGTGGAAGAGGCCCAGCCGGTCCATGTAGGCGGTCAGTTCGGTATAGTTGCTAAGTCTTGTCACGAAGGGCTTCCTATCAGGATTGCGGCCGGGATGGAACTCCCCTGAGGCCGTCCATCCCGGTATACCCGCTATTACCACATCCTCAGAGTCCGTTATAATCTGCAATACCGCTATGGTGCAAAGACGAGCAATTTGGTAACCGCTGTAACTGTCCATACTGCAAGGAGAAGCAAATGCTCAGAAAAATGACCATCAAAGTACGTATTTTATTACTGATATGCTGCATCGTCGTCTTTACGGCCGGGTTTACCCTAGCCTTCCTGGACGGTGTGAACAAAGTCAAGGACGTCGGTGTCGACTTCGCCACAAAGGCCATGCTCGAGGGGGAGAACAGCAAAATCGAAGTCTCCACCAAGGCCATGGCGGAAAGCATCGCCGCTGCCATCGCCGATGTGCCCGACGAAAACGCCAAGATCGAAATCATCCGCAAGCTGGTGGATAAAATCCGCTTTGAAAGCGACAAGTCGGGCTACTTCTTCGTCTACAACAAGACGACCAACATTTCCCTGCCTCCGAACCACTCCCTGCAGGGCAAGGATCTGAGCCATCTCAAGGACCCCAACGGCGTGCAGCTGGTCGTCGAGCTGAACAAGCTGGCTCATAACGGCGGCGGGTTCCTGACCTATATCTGGCCCAAGCCCGGCAAGGGCGACCAGCCCAAGCTTTCTTACGCCACGCTCATCCCCGGCACCGACATGTGGATCGGTACCGGCGTGTACCTCGACAACGTGAACGACAAGAAGCTGGACATCACGAACCAGATCGAAGACATCGTTTCCAGCTACGTCTGGATTATCGGCAGCGCCATCCTCGGCATCTTCGCCGTGGTCATCCTGCCCTTCTGTCTGCTCATCGTGCGTTCCATCATCCAGCCTCTGCACGAAGCGCTGGAACTGGCTGACAGTGTTGCCGCGGGCGACCTGACTCAGGACATTTCCTCCGAATACCAGGACGAACCCGGCAGGCTGACCGCCTCCCTGGGGGTTATGGTTCGCCGCCTGCGGCAGATTGTGGGCCAGGCCAAGGACGGGGCGGACCAGGTGGCCTCGGGCAGTAGCGAAGTGACCAGCTCGGCCACGTCCCTGGCCGATGGCGCCAACCGCCAGGCCGCGTCCGTGGAAGAAGTCTCCGCTTCAATGGAAGAAATGATCGGCCAGATCAGCCGCAATACGGAGAACGCCACCCAGACCGAGCGCATGGCTCACCAGACGGCTCTGGACGCGCAAAAGGGCGGAGACACCGTCATGGAAGCCGTCCACTCCATCAAGAACATCGCCGAAAAGATCTCCATCATCGAGGAGATCGCCCGGCAGACCAACCTCCTGGCCCTGAACGCGGCCATCGAGGCGGCTCGCGCAGGCGAGGCGGGCAAGGGATTCGCCGTGGTTGCCGCCGAGGTGCGCAAGCTGGCGGAACGAAGCGGCGCAGCGGCGGCCGAGATCGGCGAGCTGTCCACCTCCACCCTGGCCAAGGCCGACGAAGCCGGAGCCATGCTGACCCGCATGGTGCCCGACATCCGCAAGACCGCCGATCTGGTCCAGGAAATCTCGGCGGCCAGCACCGAGCAGAACGCCGGAGCTCAGGAAATCAACAAGGCCATCCAGGAGCTGGACAGTGTCATCCAGCAGAACGCCGGGGCCTCCGAAGAGTTGGCGGCGACGGCCAAGGAATTCACTTCCCAGGCCGGTCAGCTTCAGCAGGCCATGCAGTACTTCACCATCGACTCCCGTTCGGCCTCCCGTCCCAGGCCCAAGGCGGTCCAACACATGGCCGACCGCGCCGGAACCACCCGGACCAAGGTCTCCCGTCCCACGCAGGCACAACTGCCGCCGGCAAGGCCGCAGGCAACCGATGACGGCGGACTCGACCTGGACATGGATATGGACGACCAGGATTTCGAACGGTTCTAGTCTGCTTGCGGACAATAAAAATAAAGGGCGCACCGCTTATGGCGGCGCGCCCTTTTCATTGTGCTGAAGAGGTCGGCTCAGATGAATGTAAGCAGCCAGTACCACAAGGGACGGGTCATGATGGAGAGTGGCACGCCTATGCCGAGCATGGCCGCGGCCAAATTGGGACGGGCGCCGTAGGTCATGGCGATAATCCCGCCGGAGATCATCGGCCCCATGCCCGCCTCGAAGATCGTCACCTTGGTGGCCATGTCCGTCTGCCCCAACACCCAGACATACAGAACCAGTATGAGCACGGGAGCCACGGCCAACTTGTAGCCCAGGCCAACGGCCAACTCCTTCCCCACACCCGCGATGGATTTGAAGCGCAGGGTCAGGCCCACGGACAACAGCGCCAGGGGGCTCAAGGTGGAGCCAAGGCGCGTAAGCATCCCGGTGAGCCATTGAGGATAGGGAACCGCATGCAGGGCGAACCCGAGGACGATGGCGATAAGCGGCGGAAAGAACAGGACTTTGCGGGCCAGTTCACGCCCGCTCACATCCCGGCCCGAGGCTCCGGCTGCCAGGACGATGCCGGGGCCGGCAAGAACCATGAAGGAGCCTGCCGTGTCGCAGAGCATGCCCACGCCGAGATACTGGGGGCCGTAAAAGGCCTCGATCATGGGCAGCCCCACGAAGGAGGTGTTGCCCAAGCCCCCGGTCAGGGCCAGGCAGACGACGGTCTTGCGGTCCCAGCCCATGCGACGGCCGAGAAAGGTGAACAGGACATACCCCACACCGAAGACGATCCAGGCCATGGCCGCAGGCGGAATCAGCTCCGGCCCAAGAGGCAGGTCATGGGCATACAGCAGGGCCAAGGCAGGCAGAGACATGTGGATGATGACCGCGTTGAGCGCGGCTGGCCCATGCTCGTCTATGATCCCCGCGATCCGCAGCCCTACGCCCAGCGCAAAGCAGATGCCCAGCAGCAGAAAATTGTCCATTGAATACTCCGGTTGAGCCCTGTCGATACCGACATTCCCCGGCGAATTCAAGGCGTTCAACGCAGCAGGCCGGACAATCTCTACCCTTTGTGCATTTCCATGCAAAAAATGCTTGCCAACCATCCGCCAGCCATATATACCCCTCTTCGCCTGAACGTGCCGAAGTGGTGGAATTGGTAGACACGCATGGTTCAGGACCATGTGGTTTCACGACCGTGGAAGTTCGAGTCTTCTCTTCGGCACCAGAATGAAACAGGGCCGTATCCTCAAGGATGCGGCCCTTTTTCTATTGTCCGACAAATCATTCAATCCTATCCCTACATTTTGTCGCAATCCTCTGAGACAAAACAGGTCAACCCCTCCCCGTTTGCCGGGGAGTGACCTGCCTATGGCACGAAGGTGCGCCACACAACAACCATACGGGACAAATCAATGCCCGTTTCCCACTGAAGGGAAATTCAGGAATCCATTTAATAAAGGGTGCCACCACGCAGACTCATTCGTCCTGCGCATAAAGCGGTGGCCGTGGGGGAATTACGACAACGATAGATTTCTAGACATCTACCGTTCGTCCGGCGGCGGGTGCTGTGTTTTAGCCTGGTGTTTGGATGTGAAAGCGTACCATTTGGAAATGAACGGCGAAGAAATGTTTTGTGTTACGGCATGTTAGTGCCAACATAAACGTGCATAAGTTTAGGCTATCGTCAAAACTTATGAACACGCCTGAACGCGTTTTGACCTCCTTTGTATTACGTGAATAAAGCTAACTACTATGGTCCAACCATATCACGCCGAAAAATCGCCGCGTAAGGGCTATGACCTCACTTTCTATTACTCAGTTACACTTTCCTCAAAATCTCGAAAATTACTCTTCTTCAAACTTTTTTTATACGGTAATATATTCCATTTCAACTCTCTCCAAAAACCATTGATATGGTCTATATTAACCTCTAAAGCATCTCTTTCCCAGTTAACTTCATCGCGCTTTTCATCAATATCTGCCACCGGTATCATGTAATATGAATTATCTGGTGGATTGGTAAATACAACATAAGCCTTCTCATATCCTCTCAGCTTCTCAAGAGGTGTTTTGTTGAGGCGGAACCAAAGTTTTTTACTTGGCTTATTGAAATTCTGGAAGTAAACTGCAATCCCATCGCCAGTAAAAAGGTACTGATAATGCCCACCAACACACGATAATTTTGCATTAAATTCTTGGCCGAGTACACCCAAGATAAATACCCTTCTGTCTAACGCTTTCTTCATGGATTCCCTCTCTTCCCTGCAACGAGTTAAATCATACTGTATACAGCGATTTCTCCACTAGCTTCATCCAGCAAGACACACTTTCGTCTAGTCTTAGCTATTGCCTGACAAATTTTACCGACAGCCTTCTTTGTTTACTTATATTCATAAACGCCCCCTGGTCGGCGCATAGCTTCACCCAATAATACTGGTCCATCATAAAATTGGGTGGACACTGGGTTGCATAGCTCGGGCACATCCGAGCTTGGTCAAATCACAGAGCATTCTTATTCTCCAATTCCCTAAAAAATTGATAAATATATTCCTCCATCAACCCGAAACTGTCAGACTTTTCTCGCCAAAAAGTAACATCTAATTCTTCAAAGGCTTTTTTGAAAGCTTTCACTTGTGGAATCATTTCTTCAATGGCCTTTTCTTCCTTTTTCTTTGCGATATCAACGGTATAAGCATAGGCTTGTATCGAGATATCGACCAACCTGCTTCGAGTGACTCCAAGCTCCTTAGCGACTCTATCCATTGTTTGAACAGTCTCATGTGTTAGCGAATAAGATTTACGATTGCTCCCTTGCCCTTCTGGACTGGTAAGCTCCACACCCGAAAAAAACTCTAGCAAAGTTCTTCCGCCATCCCCAAAAAGCGCCAAAAAAATCTGTTTATAGTTTATCCCCAAAGTCTCCTTTAGCCACTCAAGATCTTTGATTGTCTTCTCGGCCAACGACAATGTAGGAGCCTTTGCTGGCTTCTTCATGGGAAACTTCGAAGGACCGGGGAGTATCAACGTTTTCTTTTTGGACATATCGGCCTCTCTTCGCCCCCTTCTAACACACCTATGGCCATTTTCAATAGCCAGACTATTTTTTTTAGCCTAAAATAAAATATTAGTCATCCATCTCTTGCTGAAGCAGGGTCAAAACGCTAGGCCACTCTTCGAACAGGAAGAACATTCTAACAAAATACTTAAATAAAATCAATATATTATCATACTATCGATTCCCGAAAGATTCCGAGTCTTCTCTTCAGCACCAGAGTGAAACAGGGCCGTATCCTCAAGGATGCGGCCCTGTTTCTATTACCTAAAAGACTTGCGGCAAGCAGTTGCCGCCCCGGGTTACAGTGCCCAGGCCATTCCCCTGCGGGCGGCCAGGGCCGTGTACTCGTCGATCTGTCCCAGGCAGACCTCGCCGGCGTCGAACTCTCTGCCGAGGAACGGATCATAGCCGCGCATGGTCATGTCCACGGTCCTTTTCAGGTCAAGGACGGCCTTCCACTGCAGCTCCACGGCGGCCTTGTCGCTGCACAGCTTGAGCACGCCCTCTTCGGAACCATCCCGCCCGTCGCCGGGTACGACCTTCCAGCCGCCCATTCTGCTCACGCTTCGAATGGTTTCCACCAGCGTTTCATCAGAGCAGGTGTTGTCAGCAGGCGCAAAGTTCCAGGGACCGCCGAAACGGGCCGGGTCCTCGGCCAACTTGACGGCCAACCAGAGGTAACCGCTCAGAGGCTCGAGCACGTGCTGCCACTGGCGCACGAGATTGGGTCTGCCAATCTCCAGAATCCTGCCGTCGCGCACGGCACGGACGTAATCCGGAACCAGCCGGTACGCGCCGAAGTCGCCGCCGCCAATATAGTTTCCGGCACGGACAGTGGCTGAGCCGACGCGCCCTTCGGGGAGAAAAAACGATCTGTTCCAGGAGGCGCAAACGAGTTCCATGGCCCCCTTGGTGGCGCTGTATGGATCATGACCACCCAACGGATCGATCTCGCGGTACCCCCAAGGTTGGGCGAGATTGTCGTAGATCTTGTCCGTGGATGCGCAGACCACGGCCCGCACGGAGTCGGTACGCCGCACCGCCTCGAGGACGTTGGCCGATCCCATTACATTGATCTTCAGGGTCTCCAGAGGATGTTCCAGGGAATCGGGAATGAGGGCCTGTGCCGCCAGGTGGAAGACCACCTCGGGACGGCTCTCGGCCATGGCGCGCTCCAGGGCCTCGGCATTGAGGATATCCCCGTTCACATGACGGATACGATCCGCCACGTCCGCGGCCTCGAACAGATTGGGTTCTGACGGCGGAACCAGGGAGTACCCGGTGACCTCGGCGCCAAGAGAGTGAAGCCAAAGGGCGAGCCAAGCGCCCTTGAAACCTGTATGGCCGGTCAGGAACACCCTACGGCCGCTGTAGTAATCGGAAAACGGAATCATGTTGATATGGGGCTGTCGCCCGAAGCCCGGAGGGTTGAAGTCTTCTGGGTAGCGCGGAGATTCACCGCCTCGCCGAAATGCGTCACGGGCACAGGCGCACCAGTATGCGGGCGCTCGACGCTTCCGGCACGGCCTCGAGAACAAGGCCGCGCGCAGGGCGGATATGCTCCCAAACGCCAGCTGCGTCAACGCCCTATCCGAGGCCGAATCTGGCCGGTCGGCAAAATGATATAAAAAGTTCCGTTATCCCGAAACGATGCCGACCAAAGACAAAAAGGGCACCCTTCAGAGGTGCCCTTGGCTGTTTAGTTCCGGACGAGGAGATTAATCCTTGGCGATCATAACGCTGGTCGCCTTGACCATGGCCTCGACCTCATCACCGACCTTGATGTCCATCCGCTCCACCGAGTTCTTGGTGATCACGGAAACGACCTCCACGGCCGGGGCGATCTCGATGACCACCTCGGCGTTGACCATGCCGATGGTTACTTCCTTGACCTTGCCGGGAATGAGATTTCTTGCGCTCAGTTTCATAATCAAACTCCATTTTTTTAAGGTTGATGGTGGTGTTCGAAAAAAATATCGGTCCGGCCGTCCGAGGCCATCTGGCGTTTCAAATCCGGAGCTGATAATGATGCGCGATGTCCGGACCCATCCTCCTTGGAGTGGCGGCAATCATGACCGCCTACGTATTTCTGCGCCTTGACGGTGTCCCGGTCATGGGAGCCTTTTCGCGTCGTCCCCGCTTGCGAATGGCCATGGCCGCCTGGCTGGTGATCGTGGTCGGCCGCTATTCGGGCCTCGCCAACTTCGGCCCGTGGACCCAGGTCGCGGAGACCTCCGCACTGTCTCTGCTCATCTTCCTTTTCTTTTGCGCCCTGCTGCTGGCCGTTGTGGATCTGATCACCGGGTTCGGGGTGCTGCTGCCCCGCGTATCGGCAAGACTGCGCGGCCTCGCCGTGATGGGCGCACTTGTGCTGTTCGGCATCGCCCTCGTCCAGGGGCATCGCGCACCGGTCGTAACCGAGTATGAGGTAGCCCTGCCCGGCCTGCCCGGAAATCTCGACGGAATCGTGGCAGTGGTCGCCTCTGATCTCCACGTGGGCACGCAGGTCGGCCCGGACTGGCTCCAGGCCCGTGTGGATCAGATCCTGGCCCTTCAGCCGGACATCATCCTGCTTCCGGGCGACATCGTGGAAGGACACTCCCGCTACCTGGACGAGCTTGAGCCTATCCTGCGCCGCCTGGAGGCACCCCTTGGGGTGTACGCCGTGCCGGGCAACCATGAAAATTACGGCTCGCCGATCAAGGCATTGGGCACGCTTGCAAGATCCGGAATCACGGTATTGGTGGACAAGTGGGTTACGCCCGCGCCCGGTCTGGTGGTGGCAGGCGTTGAGGACCTGGACTCCATTCCCGAAGAGAGACGGCATCTCGACCCGGTTGCCCTGGCCCTTGAAAACCGCCCTGCCGGGGCCACCATCCTGCTCTCCCACACTCCCCGCCGCTACGATCAGGCCGCGGACCTCGGAACCCAACTGATGCTCTGCGGGCATACGCACGGCGGCCAAATCTGGCCCTTCAACTATGTGGAGCGGTTGATCTATCCGCTGGTGGAAGGCCGGTTCGCCATCGGCCCGATGACGCTCATCGTCAGCCGTGGCGCCGGTTCGTGGGGGGTGCGCATGCGGCTCTGGAAGCCGGGGGAAATCCTCAGAATCACCTTGCGCGCGAATTGAACGCGTCCGGCGGACAGCCGCCGGACACATCCTCAAGGCTCGTTCCATTACCCGCAACCGAGGAGCGCGTGCTCCACGGGTCTCGGTCCATTGGCGCAGGCTGCGGCCCCACCGTCGCTCCGGGCCAAACCGGACACGGCCAGACGGTGTTGTATGGCTTGCTGCTCCTTGAGCCAGTTGGGAGCGATCTTGCCGCTCTCCACGGCCAGGATGGTGTCCCCCAGGAACAGGGCCTCGTCCAGATCGTGGGTCACGTGCAGGATGGGGATGTTCAACTCGCTCTTCAATTCCTTGAGGCAGCTGCGCAGATTGCGCCGATTGGCCACGTCCAGGGCAGAAAACGGCTCGTCCAGAAGAAGCAGCACGGGATCCCGGGCAAGGGCCTGACAAAAGGCCGCGCGCTGGCGCTCGCCGCCGGAGATGCCCGACGGCTTGCTCGATTCAAGGTGGCGGATACCGAACATGGTCATCAACTCGTCCACCCGCTCCTCGCTGGACGCGGCAAAGGCCACGTTCTTGCGGATGCTCAGATGCGGGAACAGGGTGTAGTCCTGAAAGACCAGCCCCAGGCCGCGTTTACGCGCGGGCAGAAAGACACGTGAGCCGGCATCGGCCCAGACCGTATCCCCAAAGGTGATTCTTCCCCCGTCTGGCCGCTCCAGCCCGGCGAGCAGCCGGACCAGGGTAGTCTTGCCCGCGCCCGAGGGTCCGATCACCGCCGTGAGTTCGCCGGGAGCGCAGGAAAAGGAGATATCGAGGTCGAAGTGTTTCAGCCGTTTTGTCATTTCGACGTTGAGCATTATGCACGCCTCGCATTGATCTTGTTGATTATCAGAAGCACCGCGAAGCAGACGGGGATCAATGCCGCCGACATGCGGAAGGCGTCGTCAAAGCGCAGGGCCTCGACCGCCTCGAAGATGGCCACCGAGGCCACCTGGGTCTGCCCGGGGATGCTGCCCCCGACCATGAGGATGACGCCGAACTCGCCGAGACTGTGGGCAAAGACCAGAATGGATGCGGCAGCCAGGCCCCCAAGGCAGTTGGGCAGGACTATTCGGAAGAAGGTGGACAAGGGGGACAACCCCAGCACCGCCGCACTTTCCAGCAGCCTCGGATCCAGTTTTTCCAGTGATGCGCGCAAGGGCTGGACCGCGAACGGCAGATTGAAGATCAGCGAGGCAATCAGGATGCCGGAAAAACTGAAGACCAGCCGATTACCGGTTACATCCTCCCACGCCCCGCCCAGGTAGCCGCGCGGTCCCATGACCACGAGCAGGGCAAAACCGAGGACCGTGGGCGGCATGACCATGGGCAGTGTGACCACGGCATCAAGGAGGCTCTTCCCCTTGAACCTCCCGAAGGCCAGCAAGCTGGCCATCGGGGAGGCCAAGATAGGGATGAGCAACATGGTCCAAATGGCCAGTTTGGCCGAGAGGATCAGTGGTGTCCAATCCATGAGCTATTTGTATCCGTACTTGAGCTTCATCGCCTGAACCTCGGGGGAGGCCAGGAATTTCACGAACTTGGCGGCCGCATCGGCATGGGGCGCGGACTTGAGCACACAGGCGGCCTGGATGACCGGCGGCGCTTCGTCGACAACGGTGAAGCAGCCCTTTTTGCCCACCTCGGTGAATACGGAGGAATAGGCGCAGAAGCCCGCGTCAGCCGAACCGGTGGACGCAAACTGGAAGGCCTGGGAGATGGACTGGCCGAAGACCAGCTTGGGCTGGACCTTTTCCCAGATGCCCACGGCCTGCATGGCCTTCATGGACGAGGTACCGTAGGGCGCGGTCTCGGTGTTGGCGATGGACACGCGCTTGACGGCGTCGTTGACCACGGTGGCCTTCCAGTCGTCGCCGCAGAAATTCTTGTCGTTGGACCACAGGACCACCTGGCCCTTGGCATAGACGAACGGCTTCTCGGCCAGGCCGTCTGCAAAGAGCTTGTTCGGGCGCTTCTCGTCGGCGGCCAGGAAGATGTCGAACGGTGCGTCGTTGACGATCTGACCGTACAACTTGCCCGTGGAGGCGTAGGTAGCCTGGGCTTTCAACCCGGTGGCCTTTTCAAAGGCGGGGATGATCTCCTTCATGACCGGGGTGAAGTTGGCCGCCTGCGCGATGAACAGGTCCGCGGCGAACGCCCCGGATGGGATGAGCAGGCAAAAGGCGAGTATCAGTGAGCAAATGCGTTTCATGTCGACTCCTGGAGTAGGTTATTGTTGGAAACGTTTAGTGGCCGTGCCTCGTTCATATGAACATCCGCACACTTCGGACAAGCATGTCACGCAAACACCAAAAGGCGTGACAATATCCGGGCCAGGGTTTCGGCGCATTCCTATCGACTTGTTCCGAAGGTGGATTTTTTTTGAAAAAAGGCTTGCCAACCACACGGTTCTCTTATAGACATTCTCTTCCTGAACGTGCCGAAGTGGTGGAATTGGTAGACACGCATGGTTCAGGACCATGTGGTTTCACGACCGTGGAAGTTCGAGTCTTCTCTTCGGCACCAGCATGAAACAGGGCCGTATCCTCAAGGATGCGGCCCTTTTTCCGTTTGGCGCCTGTCCCTTATATGGACAGATGAAAGGATTTCGGCTAGATGCCGTTATGTGGGATCGTTAACATCCCGTTCGGGCGGGGCGTTGAAGGATGCCTACTGGACGGCACCGTTGCCGCCCTCTTTCCCTGAGACCCTATCCTTAGGCGCGAGAAGCCGGATCGTTTCATTTTTTTCTTACCAAAAACTTCTTTACCGTATAGTATTGCACGCAACCGGACGATACCGTTGTTGTCGTGACATTCAAATATCTTGGGGGTTCAATGTTCACCAATTTGAGCTTAAAGGTTAAAGTGCTGGCCCTGGCCCTGCTCGGACCTGTCATCGTCGCCGTGGTATTGTCCGTCCATCAGGCCATACAAATCCGCAACGATGCCGAAAAGGGCATTGTCCAGCAGAGCCGCGCACTCATCCTCATGGCCGAGGCCGCCCGGAACGAAATGGCCAAGAAGCTTACCATGGGCATCATCATGCCTTTCGACCAGCTCGACACCCAGGAAAAGCTCCTTGAGTCCATCCCGGTCATCACGGCCATCAACATCGCCAAACAGCAGGCCAAAAAACTGCAATACAACTTCCGGGTCCCCAAGATCGCCCCACGCAACCCGGTAAACAAACCCACCCCCTTCGAGGAAGAGGTCCTGGCTGAACTCAAGGCCGAGAATCTGACCGAGAAGGTCATCATTCAAGACAACGCCATCCATTATTTTCGCCCCATTCGGCTGACCAAGGAATGCCTCTACTGCCACGGCGACAACAAGGGCGACCGTGACCCGGTTGGCGGCATCAAGGAAGGATGGAAGGAAGGCGAAATCCACGGCGCGTTCGAGATCACGACCCCCCTGGACGAAGTCAACGCGAGTGTGGCCAAATCCGAACTTTTCGCCGCCCTGGAAACCGTGTTCGTGCTTTTCGGCGTGGGCATCCTGGTCTGGGTTCTGGTCAAGCTGATCATCGTCGGCCCGCTCTTCCGCATCAGGACCTACGCAAAATCCGTGGCTGAAGGCGATATCGACGCCCAGCCCAAGGGCAACTTCGCCGCCGAGCTGGGTGTGGTCAAGGACGCCATCCAGACCATGGTCGCCAACCTCAAGGCCAAGATGCTCGAGGCCGACCAGAAGAAGGAAGAGGCCGAACACGCCCAGGGCGTGGCCGAACACGCCATGGAAGATGCCAAGGCGCAGGAGGCCAAGACCAACGAGCTGCTGACCACCATGCAGCGCATCGCGGGCGAGGCCTCGCTCATTGCCGAACAGGTCACCTCCGCCGCCGACGAACTCTCCTCTCAGGCCGAGCAGGTCAGCAAGGGCGCGGACGTCCAGCGCGACCGCACCACCCAGACCGCCACGGCCATGGAAGAAATGAACGCCACGGTTCTGGAAGTTGCCCGCAACTCCTCCAATTCCGCTGAATCCGCTGCCAACGCCCGCACCCAGGCCCAGGAAGGGGCCACGGTCGTGCGTGAAGCCATCAATGCCATACGAGAAGTCCACGATCTGACCGCCACTCTCAAGCAGTCCATGGGGCAGCTCGGCAACCAGACCACGGACATCGGCCAGATCATGAACGTCATCGAAGACATCGCCGACCAGACCAACCTGCTGGCGCTCAACGCCGCCATCGAGGCCGCCCGCGCGGGCGAGGCCGGACGAGGCTTCGCCGTTGTCGCCGACGAGGTCCGCAAGCTGGCCGAAAAGACCATGGCCGCCACCAAGGAGGTCGGCAACGCCATCCAGGTCATCCAGGATGCCGCCGCCGCCAACATCCAAAGCGTCGACCACGCGGCCCAGGCCGTGGAACAGGCAACAGACCTGGCCAACCGGTCCGGCGAGGCCCTGGAGTCCATCGTCCACTACGCGGACGACACCTCCGGGCAGGTCCAGTCCATCGCTACCGCTGCCGAGGAACAGTCCGCTGCTTCGGAAGAGATCAACCGGGCCGTCGAGGACATCAACCTCATCGCATCGGAAACAGCCGAGGGCATGAACCAGTCCGCCGAAGCCATCAACGAACTGGCACGGCTGTCCAGCCAACTCCTGCAGCTCATTGAAGAGATGAACTCCCACTAGGGAATCGAGAAACGACCGGAAGAGGCGCGAGGCTATAGGCCCCGCGCCTCTTTTTTTATACTGCGATTCCAAGCGGCATCCACGCTCATCTCCGCTTGTCTTCACCCTTACGTTTCATTATGGTTCAAAAATTGGCGAACCGACGCACAACACAGGGGAATTTCATGGGCATTGCCGACCCGGCCGCATTGATACGGAGTCTGTCGAACAAGCAGGGGCTTGCTGCCCTGCTGGACGTCCTGCCGCTCGGCGTGGCCATCATGGACCGGGACGGGACCTTGCTGGCCGTGAACCAGCATTACGAATCCCTGACCGGTGTGACCGGGGACCAGGTGCTCGGCATACGCTGCCTGCACGCCCTACGTTCGGACTACTGCATGCGCAACTGCCCGGTCCTGAGCGGTTGGACGGACAAGCGCACCAGAACCCTGGAAGCGAACATCATCAACCGGGACAGGGAGAAAATCAGTGTCCATCTGACGCTGGCCCCGCTGGTGGCAGAAGACGGCTCCATCCGGGGGGTCATCGAAACGCTGATGCCCGCTTCCACGCACGCCATGGACGAGATCGTCAGCGGTGTGTCCGGCCTGGGCGAGCTGGTCGGGCGCAGCCCGGAAGTGCGCAAGATATTTTCCATGACCCCGTCCATCGCCCAGACGGATTCGCCGGTGCTGATCACCGGGGAGACCGGCACGGGCAAGGACATGCTGGCCGAAGAGATCCACAAGGAATCGGACCGGGACGGCCCCTTCGTCAAGGTCAACTGCGGCGCGCTGCCCGTCCCCCTGCTGGAATCCGAACTGTTCGGCCACGCCAAGAACGCGCTGCCCGGGGCGGACCACGCCAAGCCGGGCCGGTTGCGCATGGCCCACGGCGGCACGCTGTTCATCACCGAGATCGGCGACCTGCCCCTGCCCTTGCAGACCAAGCTGCTGGCCTACATGGACGACCATGCGGTCAGACCCATCGGCTCCACCAAGGTGGTCCACACCGACGTGCGCATAATGGCCGCCAGCCATTACGATCTGGAAGATATGGTCCGGCGCAAGCGGTTCAGGCGCGATCTTCTCTACAGGCTGAACGTCATTCGGCTCCATCTGCCGCCTCTGCGGGACCGGGGCGAGGACCTGCTTCTGCTCCAGGATCACTTCCTGAAGATGTTCCAGGTACGCTACGGCAAGAAGGTCGACCGCTTCTCCAAAAACGTGGAGACCCTGCTGCGCTCCTACGATTTCCCCGGCAATATTCGGGAACTGCGCAATCTGATCGAATACGCGGTCAACTTCTGCGACACCAACGTCATCCGCATGCGCCACCTGCCCGGGTATATGCTCCACGGCCACAACCTGCCCGCCAACCTCTCCGTTCCTCCCAGGGCTACGGAAACAGGATCCGTTCGCGTAGCCCCGCCGGAACGATGGGAGGACGTGCAGCGAAAGATGATTCTGGAGGCCCTGGTCAAAACAGGCGGGCGCAAGTCCAAGGCGGCCGAACTCCTCGGCTGGGGCCGCTCCACCCTGTGGCGCAAGATGAAACACTTCGGCATCGAGTAGGCTGCAAACATGGAAAACATCCTCATTCCCCTGATGGACAACGAATTGTCCCCCCGCTTCGACCTCGCTCCGGAGATCCTGATCATCTCCATCACCCGCGAGACCAGCGCCATGGGCACCCTGAGCGAGCGTATCGTCAACCTGGAGTCTCCGTCCGCCGAGGCCATGTACCGGTTGGTCATGGCCGAGAACATACAGACCATCATCTGCGCCGGCATGGAAAACGAGGTTTATGAATTTCTCAAACGCAAGGGAATCAAGGTCGTGGACAATGTCTGCGGACCAGTGGACCCCATTCTCGAAGCCTATCTTGCAGGCCGCCTTTCTCCCGGCCAGAATTATTTCTGACCCGCCTTTTTGTCCCTTTTTGTTTCAACATGACACAAAAGCCTATTTCACAATAGTCTCAAAACGTTTCAATTTGTTCTTGCGAAAAGTTTCACTTGATACGCTTGACGCAAGAAACCAATTGCTATCTATAGGAACACGGAACAGACGATCGTATCAGGCGGCGAACAAGGTTCGCCCCGCACCGATGGGGGTCGATGCCGGTCAGACGATCCGAGGCTGTGTTTCACAAAAGACGTTCCGTTGCTTGGCGGAGCGGACGTCCCGGCCTAGTGTAAACAGTACTTCTTGGGAGGAAGGATTACATGAAAGTCAAAGAACTGATGACCCCGGTGGGCGACTATCAGACACTGGGCACGGACGCCACTCTGGGCGACGTTTCCGCGGTCCTCGAACGGGGCAGCCACCGTGACATCCTCATCGTGGACGAAAAAGGTGCCTTCGCCGGCATCCTGACCATGCTGGACATCATCACCGCGCTGGAACCCAACTACAAAAAACTTTTCAAGAAAAATCTACAGAGCGAAACTCTTTCCAACCGCTACGTTGCCGAGCAGTTCAAGGAGTTCAATCTCTGGAACGACACGCTGAACAACATCTGCGCCAAAGGCGTGAAGATCAGCGTGACGGACGCCATGCACGTCCCCGAGGAAGGCCATTACATTAATGAGGACAACGACCTCGAATACGGCGTGCACATGTATATGGTCGGCACGCCGCAACCGCTGATCGTCCGCAACAACGGCCAGGTCACCGGCGTGCTGCGCATGTCGGACGTCTTCAAGGAAATCATAGGCCGCATGCACACCTGCGCCTTGGCCGACTAGGCCCCCGGGTCCAACGAGGAGACAATCATGGAGACAGCTCGCACTGAAAAAATCGCCTTCGATTGGAAACGCCTGGTGTTCATGCTCACGGGCGTCGTACTTTTCGCCATAGTCTATTACAGCTCGCCCTGGCCCGATGCCGTCGACCCCATGGGCGAACACTTCCCCCTGTCCGTCCAGGCCAAAGGCGCCATCGCCGTGTTCCTCCTGGCCGGAACATGGTGGGTCTTCGAAGTGGTCCCCATCGGCATCACCTCGCTGATGATCGGCATCCTTCAGGTCATGTTCCTGATCCGTCCGGCCAAGGTGGCCTTCAAGGACTTCATGGACCCGTCGGTCCTGTTCATCTTCGCCTCGATCATGATCGGCCTGGTCTTCACCAAGACAGGCCTGACCAAGCGGCTGGCCTACAAGATGCTCGACATCGTGGGTGAACGCACCTCGATGATCTATCTCGGCGTCTTCGTGGTCACCGCCGCCCTGACGCACATCATGGCCCACACCGCAGTGGCCGCGACCATCTATCCCCTGCTGCTGGCCATCTACGCCCTGTACGGCGAGGGCGACCGGCCGACCAAATTCGGCAAGGGGTTGTTCATCGGCATGGCCTACGTGGCCGGCGCGGGCTCCATCGTAACCCTGCTGGGCGCGGCCCGCGGCGCGGTTGCGCTGGGCTTCTACAAGGAAATAGTGAACGTAGACGTCGGCTTTTTCGAGCTGAGCTACTACATGGCCCCCATCGGCTGGGGCATGACCTTCCTGCTGTGGGCCTTTTTCATGGTCGTGTGCAAGCCTGAAAAGGACCGCATCCCCGGCCTGCGCGAGAAAGCCCGCGAGCTCAACGCAAAGATGGGCGGCCTGACCCGCAACGAGATCCTGGCCGCGGTCATCGTCGGCTCGGTCATCCTGATCATGTCCCTGCGGGCCTTCGTTCCGGCGCTCAAGGCCGTGGACAAGACCGCCATCATCCTCTGTTCCTCGGTCCTCTTCTTCATCTTCAAGATTCTGGACCTCAAGGACCTGGAGGACATCCCCTGGAACATCATCCTGCTCTTCGCCGGGGCCATGTCCATCGGCTTCTGTCTGTGGGAGACCGGCGCGGCCAAGTGGATGGCCGTCAACTGGCTGGTCATGTTCCAGGACGCCAACTGGTTCGTCTTCGTCATGTCCATCGCCTTCTTCGTGATGATCATGACAAACTTCATAATGAACGTGGCGGCCATCGCCATATCGCTGCCCGTGGCCCTGGTCATCGCCCCCTACCTGGGCGTGGCCCCCGAAGTCATCCTGTACGCCTCGCTGGTCATGGCGGGCATGCCCTTCCTGCTCCTGGTGGGCGCGGCACCCAACGCCATCGCCTACGACTCCGGCCAGTTCACCACCGGTGAATTCTTCGGATGGGGCATCCCGGCATCCCTGCTGCTGATGGTCATGGTCGGCATTGCCGTCCTGGTCATCTGGCCGATCATGGGCATGCCCATCACCCTCCCTGCCGGAGGCTAGGCTGTCCAGGAAGTACTCCGTAGTTACCACAACGGCTGCCGCGCCCGCGCTCGGCAGCCGTTCGTGCAACAACCTTCAAAAACGGTGAGCCACATGGAAAAACTCGAAGAACTTTTCGACCACATAGCGTCCCGAGTGAACGTCAACCTCAAGCCCATGGGCATCGACGTCCGCTCCATTCTGCAGAACTCCATTCCGCGGGAACGCCATATCCTTTATTACGCGTTCTACGCACTGACCGAGGACCATCCCATCAGCTTCAAGTTCAAGAACTCCAACCTCGCCGGGACTTATTTCCTGGGCAAGACCCTCGTGGACAGCTCGGTCCTGTACAAGTCCAACGTGCGGGGCGACGAACTCAAGCGCAAAGGGGACGTGGTGGAGTTCAATGGGGTCAAGACCAAGCTCTTCTACGACGAGGTCATCCGGATCATCAATTCCTACCTGGTCAAGACGCTGGTCCACAACAACTCCAAGAATCCGGAGACCCCGGAGGTCTTCCGTATCCTCAACTCGGCGGCCATGCACTACTCGAACATCCACGGGACCACGCTTGAAGGCGTGTACCTCGGGGCGTTCGCCACGGCGGACCTGTCCATCATGCACAACTGCGTCATCGGCGACTTCGCCTATGTCCAGGCTGGCGACCTCTCCCGGCTGACCGTGGAACCGGGCCGCGTGTGGATCAAATCCGGTGATCTCTTCGAGTTCAACTACCTCTATCCGGAAGGGGTCATCGAGCAGTACGTCAAGCTGGACGAGAACGGGCATTTGACCGGCAAATTCGTAGACTATGTGGACGAATTCAAAGAGGACTTCGTGCCCATCTACTCGACGGCCCGTCCCGAAACCGATTTCCAGGTGCCGGAAACGGCCTATGTATCTCCGTACGCCGTGCTCAAGGGCAAATGCGAAGTGGGCGAGAACGCGCTCATCGTGCAGCGCGCGCACGTGGAAGACTCTTTCATCGGCAAGGGGTCTAACGCCCAGGAGAACTGCTACATCAAGAATTCCGTGTACGAGGGCGACGACGTCACCGCCCACGGCGGTAAGGTCATCTGGACCAACGTGGGCAAGAACGTCTTCGTGGGCTTCAACTCTTTCCTGCACGGGACCCAGGCCTGCCCCATCACCATCGGCCGCGACTCCATCGTCATGCCCCACACGATCATCGACCCGGACGAGTGCATCGAGATTCCGCCGAACTCGGCGGTCTGGGGGTATGTCACCAGGCAGGCGGACCTCGAGACGCAGTGCATCGACCTGGACGAACTGGCCAAGACAACGGACGTGACTTTGGGCAACGCCACCTTCAAGGGCGACGGCAAAGCTTTCGTCGATGCGTTCAGACATCGCATCGATCACATACGGGAAGAGAACGGCGCATACTTCGACGGGTCCGATAATACCCGCGGACATGCTCAAAAAACACGGGATGCAGCCTTTAATATTCTCCAGCCCTTCCAATCGGGCCCAGAAGCTGGCATGTATCCTACTATGACTATCGGGGACTAAATCTTGCCAGCGAGACAGATCCCGGCAATCCAAGCATCAGGAGTAACCGACCATGGCTCAATCACTGACACAGGCCTTTAGCAAAAACTTTCTCGGCAATGCGCCCAATTGGTACAAGATGGCCATTATCGCCTTCTTGATCATCAACCCGATCCTCATGCTAACGGCCGGGCCGTTCATCGCGGGCTGGGTCCTCATCGCCGAGTTCATCTTCACCCTTGCCATGGCGCTCAAATGCTACCCGCTGCCAGCGGGCGGTCTGCTGGCCATCGAGGCGGTCATCATGGGCATGACCTCGCCCCGGACCGTGTACCATGAAGCCCTGACCAACTTCCCGGTCATTCTGCTGCTGATCTTCATGGTCGCTGGCATCTACTTCATGAAGGACTTCCTGCAGTACACCTTCACCCGCATTCTCACCCGGGTGCAATCCAAGATAGTCATCTCCCTGCTCTTCTGTTTTGCGGGCGCGTTCCTGTCCGCTTTTCTGGACGCCCTGACCGTCACCGCCGTCATCATCGCCGTGGCATACGGGTTCTACAACGTCTACCACCGGTTCGCCTCGGGCAAGACCCCCAATTGTTCCCACGACCTGTGTGACGACCTCGCCATCAAGGCGCACGAACGTAACGACCTCAAGGAATTCCGCGCCTTCTTGCGCAACCTGATGATGCACGGCGCGGTAGGTACCGCGCTCGGCGGCGTGTGCACCCTGGTTGGTGAGCCCCAGAACCTGCTCATCGGCGAGGTCATGGGCTGGCACTTCGTGCCCTTCTTCCTTCAGATGGCCCACGTATCCATGCCTGTCCTGGCTGTAGGCCTGCTGACCTGCATACTCGTGGAGAAATTCCACATCTTCGGCTACGGCGCGAAACTGCCCGGCAACATCCGCTCGCACCTGCTGGAAACCGCCATCGAAATGGAGTCAAAGCGCGGCTTCCAGGGCAAGGCCCAGCTCGTGGTCCAGGCCCTCATCGGCGTCTGGCTCATCCTGGCTCTGGCCTTCCACCTGGCTGAAGTCGGTATCATCGGCCTGTCGGTCATCGTTCTCCTGACCGCCTTCAACGGCTTCATCGATGAACACCAGCTCGGCCCCGCCTTTGAAGAGGCCCTGCCCTTCACCGCCCTGCTTGTCGTCTTCTTCGCCATCGTCGGCGTCATCCACGACCAGCACCTGTTCGCTCCGGTCATGCACTTCGTTCTCGCCCTGGAGGGACAGACCCAGCTCGCCGCATATTATATGGCAAACGGCCTGCTCTCCATGATCTCGGACAACGTGTTCGTGGCCACGGTGTATATCTCGGAGACCAAAATGCACTTCGAGCAATTGCTCGCGACCGTTCCGGGCGTGACCGACGCCGTGGGCCTCATGGACAAGCTGACCGACCCGCACCTGGTGCGCACCGACGTCATCGCCTCCCTGCCCGCGGGGATGCAGGACCAGGTCTCCAAGCTGATGACCCACTTCGATCACCTGGCCATCGCCATCAACACCGGAACCAACATCCCGTCCGTGGCCACCCCCAACGGACAGGCCGCCTTCCTGTTCCTGTTGACCTCGGCGCTCGCTCCGGTCATCCGACTGTCCTACGGGCGCATGGTCGTCCTGGCCCTGCCCTACACCATCACCATGTCCCTGACCGGCCTGGCCGCCACCTACTTCTTCTCCTGGTAGCGACCGACCAAACGGCAACCCCAAAGGCCCCGCGTTCCAACGCGGGGCCTTTTTCTTTACCCGTACCCCTCAACACATGAACAACCAGTCCGATATTCCGGACTATTCCGGGCAATACTTGTCAGCTGTGCGCAAGAATCCGCCGGTCATTCGGACATGACCGGCGGATTCTTGCCTAGATGATTATACCAACAGAACGTGCCCTCAGGCGGGCGGGAAGCCATGCCATCCGAGCCTCCATGTGGGTTCTTTCAGCAGAGGGGATGGCGCAAAAAAAAAGGCGCACCCGTCAGTATGAGACGGATGCGCCGTGTAGTCTTTTTTTCCGGACAAAGACGGTCACTCGGGTTGTCAGGCCCCGAACAAACCGGAATGTCTAGGCGTCCAGCTTGGGCGAGTTGTCCAGATGCTCCTTGCACAGCCAGACAATGGACTGGCTCTCTGTGTCGAAGTGGGGGCTGACGCCGTGAGTGGCGCCGCAGACCGCGCAGCGGTACTCCCTGTCGCACTTCGGATAGCACTCGATGGAATTGAGCATCTGGTTGAACCGGCTGATGATCGGGAACATGGGATGATCCGCATGGCGTTTCCGATCCTTGCTGTTCAACTTGCCGTTGTCGTTTACCTTTACGGTAATCATTCGGGAACGGTTGATCAGGCCTTCCTTCTTGTTCATGACCACTTTGGTGGGTTCTTCCCAGCGGCAGATGATCCGCTTCCGTTCCTGGTCAAAACGCATGGACATGGTATCCTCCTTGGCGCGGCCTTCCTTCCCTTCAGGCCGCGTGGGTTAGGATTCACCCCTCAGACACGAGGTGGACGGGAAGCCCCGCCCGCCCCTGCTAAATCACGTAATCAACTGCCTTGCGGCCAGACGCGACCTTCTTCACGAAGGAAACGCAGGCCTGATGTTCCGGGTGATCCTGATAGTGGTTCAGGGCATCCACGTCGTCGTGCTCGGAGCACAGAATCACATGGCATTCCGGGTCGGCGGCCACGATGTCCACGCTGACCTCAATATGCCTGAGACCCTCGATACGCCCCTTGAGCGCCTCCAGAATCTCTTTCATCTTCGCGCCGTTTTCCTTTGCAGTCTGGCCTTCGGCCTCATCCTTCAACGTCCACATGACGATATGTCTGACCACTTGAACTCTCCTTGAAATGTAACAATTCAGACAATATAGACAAAACGGCACGAGATAGACACTTGTTTACACAAATCAGAATAATCACGGTTTGCCGTTTTGTCACCCCAATTCTAGGAAATATATCATTCCCTTGACCAATTTTCCGGGAGATGGTGAAGCTGCCCGGAGTGCGCCGCCTTGACTTTGAAGCGCAAAGGCCCATCCTTTGCATACGTCCGGGCATCACCTTTTGCGTGATTTTTATTATGCACGAGAAATGCCAAAAAGAGCCACCATGCGTAAAATACTCTATCTGACCCTGCTTATATTCTGCCTCGGCATCGTTTCCGCCAGTCCTGCGCTTGCCGCTGTAGAAAAACCCAAGAAAAGCGTTCTCTGTCTGAACTCCTACCATCATGGCTACCAGTGGTCCGACGCGATCATGCGCGGCATCCGCTCTGTACTGGAGAACAGCCACTACAAGATCGACCTCCAGATCGAATACATGGACGCCAAGCGGTACAATTACGAGGACGTCACCCGCATGCTGCTGCGGCTGTACAAGGAAAAGTTCAAGAACGAGAAGTTCGACCTGATCATGACCTCGGACAACGACGCCTATACCTTCGCGACACAATATCGGGACATTCTCTTTCCCGGCGTGCCGCTGGTCTATTGCGGCGTAAACTTCCTGAACACCGACGACACGGACTCCGACAACGCAACGGGCGTCATCGAGAACTTCGACTTGTCCAAAACCCTGGACGTGGCCTTGCGCCTGCATCCGGACAAGAAGCGCATCGTCGTGGTCGGCGACTCGTCCACGGCCGGCGCGGCCATCAAGCGTCAGGTCAAGAACCAGCTGGCGCGCTACAAGGTCCCGCTGGAGGCCGAATACTGGACTGATATGTCGCTGAAAAACGTGCTCGACCGGATTGCCAACCTGCCCCGGGACACGTTTCTCTTCTTCATTCCCTATTATCAGGTCATCGACGGCCGCTTCCTGACGGCCGAAGAGGCCATGCAGGCCATTTACGACCGCTCCCCCGTACCCATCTATACGGCCTGGGAGTTCCTGGCCGGCAACGGCGCGGTGGGCGGCAACATGCTCTCCGGCTACCTCCACGGCCAGCGGGCCGCCGAGATAGCCCTGGAAATCCTGGACGGCAAAAGCCCGGACGCCATTCCCGTGTTCCGCGAGACCACCGGCCAGTACATCTTCGACTACAAAGTCATGAAGCGCCTCCGCCTGGATATGGACCTTCTGCCCAAGGGGAGCCACATCATCAACGCCCCCAAGGCATTCTACGAACTCTCCAAGGAAGTCTTCTGGACGATCATGGTCAGCTTCGTCCTGCTGGTCATGGTTCTCGTCTTCCTGACCGTGACCATGCTCGAACGACGCAAGGTGGAACGTAAGATCAAGGATCAGCTCGCCTTCCAGCAGACCCTGATGGACACGGTCCCCCAGCTGGTGTCCTGGCAGGACGCCGAGGGACAATATCTCGGCACCAACCGGGCGTTCTCGGAGTTCTTCGGATTGGAGAACGTGGAATACATGGACCAGAAGACCATCCACGACGTCATCCCGGACCTGGACTACGCGTCCTGGGCTTCGGGCGCGGACAAATCCGTCATCCGCAACGGCCAGGCCTTCCGCAAGGAGCGCCGCAAGCTGGCCGACGCCGAGGGCAACCCGGCCTGGATCGAGGTCACCAAGGTACCCATCAACGACCGCTCAGGCCAGATCGTGGGCGTGCTCTCCATGGCCGACAACATCACCACCGAGTTGAACCTGGAAAAACAGCTCCTGCAATCCCAGAAGATGGAGGCCATCGGCACACTGGCCGGCGGCATCGCCCATGACTTCAACAACATCCTGACCAGCATCATCAACTCCACCGAACTGGCCGTGGGTGACCTGGACCCGGAATCCATGACCACCAGGGATCTGGAGCGGGTGCTGAAGGCGGCCCGGCGCGGCGGCCGTGTGGTCAAGCAGATCCTGGCTTTCAGCCGCCCGTCCACCGAAGGGTTCCGGCCCACGGACGTGGGCGCGGTCATCACCGAGGCCATCGGGCTGCTGGAATCCTCCATGCCCCGCAAGATCGAGGTCCGGTCCAATATCAAGGAGAACCTGTCCTGCGTGAACGCGGACCCGACCCAGATCCATCAGGTGGTCATGAACCTGTGCACCAACGCCTTCCATGCCCTGCGCAGGGCAGGCGGCACCATTGAGGTTCGTCTGGACCTGGCCGAGGTCTCGGGCGAGGACGCCGACATTCTCGGCCTGCAACCGGGTGAGTACGTCCGCCTGGTTGTCGAGGATAACGGGCCGGGCATCCCCCAGGACATCGTGGACAAGATCTTCGATCCGTTCTTTACGACCAAGGACAAGACCGAAGGCACGGGACTGGGGCTGGCGGTCGTCCACGGCATCGTCCGCAGCCACAAGGGCGGCCTGCTGGTCGGCCCGCGCGAGGGCGGCGGCACGACCTTCTCCATTTATCTGCCCAAGGGCGACGAGGGGCTGTGCAGCGATGTGGACCTCGCCGGCGCCCCGCGCAACCTGGGCGCGCACATCCTCTTCGTGGAGGATGACGCGGACCAGCTCCAGACGACTCCCCGCCTGCTCGAAACAATGGGATTCGTGGTCGACGGCCAGGAAAGCCCGCTTTCGGCCCTGCGCCGTGTCAACGACATGCCCAAGGAGTACGATCTGGTCATCACGGACTACGACATGCCCGGCATGAGCGGAACCCAGCTGGCACGGCGGCTCGCGGTCATCGCACCGGGCCTGCCCGTGATCCTTATTTCCGGACGCGAGGATGCGGTATCCGCAGCCGCGGACTTGCCGAACATCCGACTCGTGGTTATCAAACCCTATGACAAGCAGGACCTGTCCCATGCCATCAGCACGGTGCTGAGCGAAGAAAAACAAGGGGAGTGACGTGGCGGAGATACTGATCATAGACGATGACCTCGATGTTTGCGAGACCATGGAGAGCCTGATCACCAGGCTGACCCATGAGTGCGTCTCCGCGCACACCCTTGATTCCGGCGTACGGATGATGCGCAAGAAGGCCTTCGACGTGATCTTTCTGGACGTCCGTCTGCCCGACGGCAACGGCCTGGACATCCTGCCCGACATCATGGCCCTGCCCGACCCTCCCGAAGTCATCATCCTGACCGGCAAGGGCGACCCGGACGGCGCGGAACTGGCCATCCGGGGCGGCGTCTGGGACTATCTGCTCAAGCCCTCCAGCATCCGCGAGATATCCCTGACCCTGGGCCGGGCGCTCAAGTACCATGAAGAGAAGCGCGGCCGCGACGGCGATCGGGGCCTGGAACTGAACGGCGTGGTAGGCGACAGTCCTGTCATCAAGGTCAGCTTCAACCTGCTTTCCCAGGCGGCCCGTTCGGAAACCAACGTGCTCATCACCGGCGAGACCGGCACCGGCAAGGAGCTTTTCGCCTCCACTATCCACGCCAACTCCAAACGCAAGTCCGGCAACTTCGTGGTTGTGGACTGCGCCGGACTGACCGAGTCCCTGCTGGAATCCACCCTGTACGGCCACCGCAAGGGAGCCTTCACCGGGGCCCAGAGTGACCGCATCGGACTGGTCAAGCTGGCTGACGGCGGCACCTTGTTTCTGGATGAAGTGGGCGAGATGCCCCTGTCCATGCAAAAAGCCTTTTTGCGGGTGCTGCAGGAGCGCACCTTCCGCCCGGTGGGCGACACCCGGGAACAGACCAGCGACTTCCGTCTGGTCACGGCCACCAACCGGGATCTCGACAACATGGTCGAAAAGGGAACATTCCGTTCCGACCTGCTGTATCGGCTCAAGACAATGCACATCCACCTGCCGCCCCTCAGGGAGCGGCCCGAGGACATCAAGTCCCTGTGCGCCTACCGGGTGAGCCAGCTCTGCCGCCAGTACAACATGCCGCCCAAGTCGTTCGGATCGGACTTCAACCCGGCCCTCGAGAGCTACGACTGGCCCGGCAACGTGCGCGAGCTGTTCAACATCCTGGAACGGGCCGTGGTCACCTCGGGCAACGAAAAGACTCTTTACGCCATGCACCTGCCGCGTGAGCTGCGCATCCAGATCGCCAAATCGCAGATCGAACGCATGACCAATGCCGCACCCGAGGAAGAGCTCCCCGCCCCGTCCACCGAACCTGTCCGAAAAATCGGACAGGATATCTTCGAGGACATCTTCGAACAGGAACTGCCCACGCTGCGGGACTTCAAGAGCACGGCTGAAAAAGTTTACCTGGGCGAACTCATCCGCCAGTGCGACGGCGACCTGCCCCGCATCCTGGAGGTCTCCAAGCTCTCCCGCTCGCACTTCTACGGCCTGCTCAAGAAGTACGGCCTGTCCCTCTAGGAGACTCGATGGCCGACTTTGATTCCTACTGCGACTTCTGCGCCTCGCGCGACAAGGATGACGTGGATCGCGTCTATCATGACACCCGCTACGGCTTCCCGGTCACGGACGATACCGAACTTTTCGCCCTGCTGGTCCTGGAAATCAACCAGGCCGGTCTGAGCTGGCGGACGATCCTCAACAAGGAACAGAACTTCCGCAAGGCCTACGACGGATTCGACATCCCCACCGTGGCCGCGTACGGAGAATCGGACCGGACGCGGCTTCTGGCCGACGCGGGCATTATCCGTAACAAGCTCAAGGTCAACGCGGCCATCCACAACGCGAACGCGATTCTCGATCTGCAACGCGAGCACGGGTCATTCAAACAATGGCTGGACGAGCACCATCCGCTGCCCAAGGAGGATTGGGTCAAGCTCTTCAAAAAACGTTTCAAGTTCGTGGGCGGAGAGATTGTCGGGGAATTCCTGATGAGTTCCGGGTACCTGAAAGGGGCGCATGTGGAGTCCTGTCCTGTCCACAAAACGATACTCGAGGCCGTGCCTGCCTGGACCAGACCAGTCCGCTCATAACGTGAAAATACTACTGTATTCCGGCATTTTCCGGTCTGTCCTTTTTTTTGGACAGACTTTTTTTTCGCCGCATCCGGCCCTTTTGGAGATAATGGTCCACGGTTCCGGACTTTATAATGTCCGCAAGACCTTTTTCGTCCTATTTTTCAGACTAGCGTATTGCCGGAAGCAAGCTCCTCAGCCCCACCTTTTTTGCAACCCACCGTAATTCCGGTTGATTTAAAAATTCACAAAGTTGGCACGGAAGTTGAGTAAGGACCGTGTCATCAAACGAACGGGTCCGCTCGGCGGACACCAAGAAATTCCGACGACCTATCAATAGGAGATGAATCGAATGTCCAAGATGAAAACGATGGATGGCAACACCGCCGCCGCATGGGTGGCCTATGCCATGAGTGAAACCGCCGCCATCTACCCCATCACGCCCTCGTCCACCATGGGCGAGATCGCCGATGAATGGGCCGCTCAAGGCCGCAAGAATATTTTCGGGCAGACCGTCGAGGTCCGCCAGTTGCAGTCCGAAGCCGGTGCTGCGGGTGCCGTTCACGGTGCCCTGGCAGGCGGCGCACTGACCACCACCTTTACCGCATCTCAGGGCCTGCTCCTGATGATCCCGAACATGTACAAGATCGCGGGCGAACTGCTGCCCTGCGTCTTCCACGTGTCTGCCCGCGCTCTCGCGGCCCACGCGCTGTCCATCTTCGGCGACCACCAGGACGTCATGGCCTGCCGCCAGACCGGCTTTGCGATGCTCGCCGCCGCTTCCGTCCAGGAAGTCATGGACCTCTCCCTGGTGGCTCACCTGTCCACGGTTGAGGCCAGCGTGCCTTTCGTCTCCTTCTTCGACGGTTTCCGGACCTCCCACGAGATCCAGAAGATCGAGACCATCGACTACGACGACATGAAGCCCCTGCTGAACATGGACAAGGTTGCCGCCTTCCGTAAGCGCTCCATGAACCCGGAACACCCGGACGTTCGCGGTACCGCCCAGAACCCGGACATCTACTTCCAGGGCCGTGAGGCTTCCAACTCCTACTACGATGCCATTCCGGCCATCGTCGAAGAGTACATGACCAAGGTTTCCGCCCTGACCGGCCGCGACTACAAGCCGTTCGACTACGTTGGCGCTGCCGACGCCGAGCGTGTGATCATCTCCATGGGCTCCTCCTGTGAGACCATCGAGGAAGTGGTCAACCGCCTGGTCGCCGAGGGCGAAAAGGTCGGCCTGATCAAGGTCCGCCTGTACCGCCCGTTCTCGGCCAAGCATTTCCTGGCCGTGCTGCCCGAATCCGCCAAGTACGTGACCGTGCTCGACCGCACCAAAGAGCCGGGCGCGTTGGGCGACCCCCTGTACCAGGACATCAGCACCGTGTTCCTGGAAAAGGGCACCGGCCCCGTCCTCACCGCCGGTCGCTACGGCCTGGGCTCCAAGGAGTTCACCCCGGCCATGGCCAAAGCGGTGTTCGACAACATGGCGGCGGACGCCCCGAAAGCCCACTTCACCGTGGGTATCGAGGACGACGTCACCAATGCCTCCCTCGTCACGACCGGGACCCTGGACACCACCCCTGAAGGCACCGTCCAGTGCAAGTTCTGGGGTCTCGGTTCTGACGGTACCGTCGGCGCCAACAAGCAGGCCATCAAGATCATCGGCGACAACACCGACATGTACGCGCAGGGTTACTTCGCCTACGACTCCAAGAAGTCCGGTGGTATCACCATCTCCCACCTGCGCTTCGGTGAGAAGCCCATCCAGTCCACCTACCTGGTCACCGCGGCCGACTACGTGGCCTGCCACAACCCGAGCTACGTGCACCTGTACGACGTGCTCGACGGCATCAAGGACGGCGGCACCTTCGTGCTGAACTGCGCCTGGACCGCCGAACAGATGGACAAGGAACTGCCCGCCTCCATGCGCCGGACCATCGCCGAGAAGAACCTCAAGTTCTACACCGTCGACGCCGTCAAGATCGCGGCCGAGGTCGGCCTGGGCGGACGCATCAACATGGTCATGCAGACCGCCTTCTTCAAGCTGGCCGACGTCATCCCGTTCGAGCAGGCCGTTGCGCTGCTCAAGGGCGGCATCGAGGCCGCTTACGGCAAGAAGGGTCCGAAGATCGTCGAGATGAACTGCGCCGCTGTCGACAAGGCTTCCGACGCCATCGTCAAGATCGATGTCCCGGCTTCCTGGGCGACCCTGGCTGACGACGCCAAGGCCGACGTGGACGAGCCCGATTACGTCAAGAACATCATGCGTCCGGTCCTGGCCCAGAAGGGCGACGACCTGCCTGTCTCCGTGTTTTCCGAAGACGGCACCGTCCCGGTCGCCACTTCCAAATACGAGAAGCGCGGCGTGGCCATCAAGGTCCCCGAGTGGATCATCGACAACTGCATTCAGTGCAACCAGTGCGCCTTTGTCTGTCCGCACTCCGCTCTGCGCCCGGTGCTGGTCACCGAGGACGAGATGAAGGACGCTCCGGCCACCTTCGCCGCCCAGGACGCCAAGGGCAAGGACGTCAAGGATCTGAAGTACCGCATGCAGGTCAACACCATGGACTGCCTGGGTTGCGGCAACTGCGCCGACATCTGCCCGGCCAAGGAAAAGGCGCTGGTCATGAAGCCCATCGCTTCCCAGACCGAAGCTCAGGTGCCCAACTTCGACTTCTCCGAGACCGTGTCCTACAAGGACGCCTTCAAGCGTGATTCCGTCAAGGGTTCCCAGTTCAAGCAGTCGCTCATGGAATTCTCCGGTGCCTGCGCCGGTTGCGGCGAGACCCCGTACGTCAAGGTGCTGACCCAGCTGTTCGGCGAGCGTATGATCATCGCCAACGCCACCGGTTGCTCCTCCATCTGGGGCGCTTCCGCACCTTCCACCCCCTACTGCACCAACACCGATGGCTTCGGCCCGGCTTGGGGCAACTCCCTGTTCGAGGACGCGGCCGAGTTCGGCTTCGGCATCGAGATGGGCGTGAACAACCGCCGCAAGACCCTGATCGCCAAGTGCGAAGAGGCTCTGTGCGGCGCTTCCGACGACGTCAAGGCCGCCCTTGAGGGCTGGCTGGCCGCCAAGGACGACGCAGCCGCTTCCGCTGAAGCCGGCGCGACCCTGAAGGCCGCTCTGGAAGGCGCCGAGGACGAGAACCTCAAGGCCATCGCTGCCGACGCCGACCTGTTCACCAAGAAGTCCGTCTGGATCTTCGGTGGTGACGGCTGGGCCTACGACATCGGTTACGGCGGTGTGGACCACGTGCTCGCTTCCGGCAAGGACGTGAACATCCTGGTCATGGACACCGAGGTGTACTCCAACACCGGCGGACAGTCCTCCAAGGCCACTCCGCTCGGCTCCATCGCCAAGTTCGCTGCCGCGGGTAAGGGTACCGGCAAGAAGGACTTGGGCCGCATGGCCATGACCTACGGCTACGTGTACGTCGCCTCTGTCGCCATGGGCGCCGACAAGCAGCAGATGCTCAAGGCCTTCAAGGAGGCCGAGGCCTACAACGGCCCGTCCCTGATCATCTGCTACGCCCCGTGCATCAACCAGGGCATCAAGAAGGGCATGGGCAAGACCCAGCTCGAGCAGAAGCTGGCCGTGGCCTCCGGTTACTGGCCCCTGTACCGCTTCAACCCCGAACTCACCGAACAGGGCAAGAACCCGTTCACTCTGGAGTCCAAGGCTCCCGACGGAACGCTTCAGGAGTTCCTGTCCGGTGAAAACCGCTACGCCATGCTGGAACGCTTCCACCCGGAACTGTCCAAGGCGTTCCGCGCTAAACTGGAAAAGGACTACGCCGATCGTTACGCCACCCTCACCCATCTGGCCGAAGCCGACTTTGGCAAGACCGAGCTGGATGAGCCTGCAGCGTGTGCTACCGGTGTGTCGGCCGAAGCCCCGGGTTCCGGTGAACCCTGCGACGACGGCAGATAATAGTTAGAGGCATGTGCGGGACGGGGTTGTTGCGGAGGCTTCTGCCTGACCCGTCCCGCACATCTGTTGAAACCGTGAGGGTTGCTCCTCACACCTATGGAGGTTTTGTTTAATGTCTATTGAAGTGCTCGCGCTTATCGCGCTGCTGCCCATCCTGGTGGCGCTCGTGCTCATGGTCGGCCTGCGCTGGCCTGCCACCAAAGCCATGCCCCTGGCATGGTTGACTGCCGCAGCTGGCGCGGTTCTGGCCTGGAGCCTGCCCGTCGCCTACGTCGCCGCCCTGACCCTGCAGGGATTCGTGACCGCCATCGGCATCCTGATCATCGTTTTCGGCGCCATCCTGATCCTGCGCACCCTGCAGCATTCCGGCGGCATGGAGACCATCCAGCACGGCATGCAGAACATCACCCCTGACCGCCGCATCCAGGCGATCATCATCGGTTACATGTTCGCCGCCTTCATCGAAGGCGCCGCCGGCTTCGGCACCCCGGCCGCTCTGGCCGCCCCGCTGCTGCTCTCCCTGGGCTTCCCGCCCCTGGCCGCAGCCATCATCTGCCTGGTCTTCAACTCCTTCCCCGTCACCTTCGGCGCGGTCGGTACCCCGGTCGTTCTGGGCCTCAAGTTCCTGGCTCCGAGCGTTGACGCCGCTGTCCAGTCCGGCGCTGCCGTGAACTTCGCCAACATGGGCGACTTCAACATGGTCGTCGGCCAGTGGGCCACCCTGATGCACCTGGGCATGATCTTCATCCTCCCGATCTTCATGCTCGGCTTCATCACCCGCTTCTTCGGTCCCGAGCGCAGCTGGAAGGCCGGCTTCGCCGCCTGGAAGTTCTGCATTTTCGCCGCCGTGGCCTTCACCGTTCCCTACCTGATCTTCGCCTGGAACGTCGGTCCCGAGTTCCCGTCCCTGATCGGTGGTCTGATCGGCCTCGGCATCATCATCATCGGCGCCAAGAAGGGCTTCTGCATGCCCAAGAAGACCTGGGACTTCGGTGACCCTGCCAAGTGGGATCCCGAATGGACCGGTACCGTGTCCGCCGACGCTTCCGAGTTCAAGGCTCACATGAGCCAGTTCCGCGCCTGGCTGCCGTACATCCTGATCGGCCTGATCCTGGTCGTGACCCGTATCCCCGAGCTCGGACTCAAGGGCATGCTCGCAGCCCAGAAGATCAGCTTCACCGGCATCCTCGGCTTCAAGTCCGTTAACGCCTCCATCGCTTACCTGTACCTGCCCGGTACCATTCCGTTCATCCTGGTCGCGCTGCTGACCGTGCTCATCCACGGCATGCCCGCCGAGAAGGTCAAGCTGTCCTGGTCCCAGGCCTTCAAGACCATGAAGAACCCGACCATCGCCCTGTTCGCGGCGGTCGCCCTGGTCTCCATCTTCCGCGGTTCCGGCATCGCCGACACCGCCCTGAACCCGCACTCCTACCCGTCCATGCCTCTGGCAATGGCTAAGGCCGTCGCCGCTGTCGCCGGTAACGCCTGGCCCATGGTTGCCTCCTTCGTGGGTGGTCTGGGTGCGTTCATCACCGGTTCCAACACCGTTTCCGACCTGCTCTTCGCCGAGTTCCAGTGGGGCGTCGCCTCGCAGCTCGAGCTGCCGCGCCAGATCATCGTGGCCGCGCAGGCTGTCGGTGGTGGCATGGGCAACATGGTCTGCATCCACAACATCGTCGCCGCTTGCGCCGTTGTTGGCCTGTCCGGCATGGAAGGCCAGATCCTGAAGCGCACCGTATGGCCCTTCCTGCTGTACGGCGTCGTTGTCGGCATCGTCGCGTCGCTGATGAGCTTCGTGTTCCTGCCCGGCCTGTTCTAGCACTGAGATAGATACAATGGGAGGCGGGCGCTTCGTCCGCCTCCCTTTCAACAAAAGAAGTTCAACCTACTTCCCCCATAACGAAACAAGCCCCGGATTTTTCACGGGGATCACAATTTTTCTTTAGGAGTCGATCATGACCAAAGAAGCGATTATCAAAGAATTCGAAACCATAGCCGGTGCCGAAAACGTTATGACCGGCGAGACCGACCGTCACGCCTATTCCTATGACGCCGCCGTCCTCGACTCTGTCATGCCCGCTCTGGTGGTCCGCCCCCGGACCAGCGAAGCCCTAGGCGCCGTTACCAAGCTGTGTAACGACAACGGTCTGCCCCTGACCGTTCGCGGCGCGGGTACCAACCTTTCCGGCGGTACCATCCCCCATCCCGGTGGCGTGGTGGTCCTGACCAACGGCCTGAACCGCATCCTCGAGATCAACGAAGCCGACATGTACGCCGTTGTCGAACCCGGCGTTGTCACCGCCCAGTTCGCGGCCGAAGTGGCCAAGCGCGGCCTGTTCTACCCGCCGGATCCGGGCTCCCAGACCGTCTCCACCATCGGTGGTAACGTCGCTGAAAACGCCGGTGGCCTGCGCGGCCTCAAGTACGGCGTGACCAAGGACTACGTCATGGGCGTGGACTTCTGGGACGTTAACGGCGAGCTGATCAAGTCCGGCTCCCGGACCGTCAAATGCGTCAGCGGCTACAACCTGGCCGGCCTGATGGTCGCCTCCGAAGGCACCCTGGGCGTGTTCGACAAGATCATCCTGAAGCTCGTTCCTCCGGCGCAGGCCGCCAAGTCCATGATGGCCGTGTTCCCGTCCCTGAAGGCCGCTTCCGAGACCGTTGCCGCCATCATCGCCAACAAGATCGTCCCGGCCACCCTGGAAATGATGGACAACTTCACCATCCGTACGGTCGAGAACTTCCGCGGCGCTGGTCTGCCTGTTGACGCCGCCGCCCTGCTGCTCATCGAAGTCGACGGCCACCCGGCCCAGGTCGAGGACGAGGCCGCCGTGGTCGAGCGCATCTGCAAGGAAAACGGCGCGACCAAGCTGCACGTGGCCACCGACGCCGCCGAGCGCGACGCTGTCTGGCAGGCCCGCCGTGACGCCCTGCCCGCACTGGCCAACCTCAAGCCCACCTGCGTGCTCGAGGACGCCACCGTGCCCCGCTCCAAGATTCCGGCCATGATCGAGGCCCTGGAAGACATCGCCAAGGAACTCAACCTGACCATCGGTACCTTCGGCCACGCCGGCGACGGCAACCTGCACCCGACCATCCTGACCGACAAGCGCAACAAGGAAGAGTGGGAACGCGTTGAAAAGGGCATCGACATGATCTTCGACAAGGCTTTGGCCATGGGTGGCACCCTTTCCGGTGAGCACGGCATCGGCCTGTCCAAGTCCAAATACATGGCCATGGAAACCTCCAAGGGTACCCTGGCTTACGCCCGCCGCATGAAGTCCGTTCTCGATCCCAAAGGCATCCTCAACCCCGATAAGATCATCGGCGCTGAATAGGTTATCATAATGGCCGATATTCATAAACTCGCACAAATGTTCAAGGAACTGGACGACCAGCTGGTCGGTTGCATGCGTTGCGGCATGTGCCAGGCGGTTTGTCCCATCTTCAAACTCAGCGGCCGGGAGACGGACGTCACCCGCGGCAAGCTGGCCCTTCTCGACGGTCTCGCTTCCGAGATGCTCACCGACCCGGAAGGCGTCAACGACAAGCTCAACCGCTGTCTGCTCTGCGGCACCTGCCAGGCCAACTGCCCGTCCGGTGTGTCCGTCATGGACATCTTCCTCAAGGCCCGCGCGATCATGACCGGCTACTTCGGCCTGTCTCCGGCCAAAAAGGCCATCTTCCGCGGCCTGCTGAAGAACCCCAAGCTGTTCAACGCCCTGACCGATATGGGCTCCAAGTTCCAGGGTCTGTTCACCAAGAAGGTTGACGATATGCTGGGCTCCAGCTGCGCCCGGTTCAATGCGCCGGTCATCGCCGACCGTCACTTCAACACCCTGGCGAGCAAGCCGTTCCGCAAGATCGTCCCCGAGCTGGACACCCCGGCCGGCAAGTCCGGTCTGCGCGTGGCCTTTTACGTGGGCTGCGTCATCGACAAGATCTACCCGCAGGTGGGCGAGGCCATTCTCAAGGTCCTCAAGCATCACGGTGTGGGCGTCTACATGCCCGCAGGCCAGGCCTGCTGCGGCATCCCGGTCCTGTCCAGCGGTGACACCTCCACCTTCGACACCCTTGTGGGCATGAACGTGGACATCCTCAAGGACGGTGAGTTCGATTACCTGGTCACCGGTTGCGCTTCCTGCACCTCGACCATCAAGGAACTCTGGCCGCACATGTACAAAGGCGACTCCTCCCGCACCTACGACATCGGGGTGCTGGCACGGAAAACCATGGACATTAGCCAATTCCTGGTTGATGTATTAAAAGTGGAGCCAAAGGAACTTGCAGGCGGCCGGAGTGTGACCTACCATGACCCGTGCCACTTGAAGAACTCCCTGGGCATCACCGCCCAGCCCCGTACCCTGATCAAGGCGGCCGGGTGTGATTACAAGGAAATGACCGACGCGGGCACCTGCTGTGGCTGCGGCGGTAGCTTCAATATCGCCCACTACGAGCTGTCCCGAGAAATCGGCGCCCGCAAGGCGGAAAACATCATTGCGTCCAAGGCCAAAGTGGCGGCCACCAGCTGCCCGGCCTGCATGCTCCAGATTACGGACATGCTATCACAGAAAGGAGCCGACATGAGCGTCAAGCATGTCATCGAGCTCTATGCCGACTCCCTATAACGGATAATCAACGGCAAAAAACAAGGAAAAGACCATGTCCAAGAACCTGTACGTGAGCGCCACCGAGGAACGCAGCGGCAAGTCCGCAGTCGTCCTCGGAGTCATGCAGATGCTCACGAGGGAACTCCACAATGTCGCCATCTTCCGGCCCATCATCAATGATCCGGGGGAAGGGAAAATGGACCACGACATCGCTCTGATGATCGATCACTTCAAGCTGTCCATCCCCTATGAAGACACCTACGCCTTCACCCTTAAGCAGACCCGCGAGTTGATCAACTCCGGCCAGCACGCCCTTGTGCTTGAGAACATTCTCAACAAGTACAAGACGCTGGAGGAAAAATACGACTTCGTGCTCTGCGAAGGAACCGATTTCAAGGGCAAGGACCCCGCCTTTGAATTCGACCTCAACGCGGATATCGCCGCCAACATCGGCGCCCCCATGCTGGTGGTGACGTCCGGCCGCGAGAAGGCTCCGGAGGAAGTGGTCAACATCTCCCAGACCACCTTGGACACTCTGGCTGAAAAGGGCGTGGACTCCCTGGCCTGCATCGTCAACCGCGCGCCCGAAGGCATGACCGACGAACTGGTCGGCCACATCGAGCGCAAGGGTGGCCAGGAGCCCATGCCCGTTTACGTGATCCCTGAGGACGAAGCTCTGGGCAAGCCCAGCATCAACGACGTCCGCCGCTGGCTCGACGCCGACGTCCTCTACGGACACTCCGGTCTGCAGGCCCTGGTCGACAACTATGTCGTCGCCGCCATGCAGATCGGCAATTTCCTGCAGTACATCCGGCCGGGCAGCCTGATCATCACCCCGGGCGACCGCTCGGACATCATCCTGTCCAGCCTGGCTTCCCGTCTGTCCAGCTCCTACCCGGACATCGCGGGTATCGTGCTGACCGGCGGCCTGGACGTGTCCGTCAACGTGCACAAGCTCATCGAGGGCTGGACCGGCGTGCCGGTTCCGGTGCTGTCCGCAAAGGGACACACCTACCAGACCGTGCAGGAGCTCAACAGCCTGTACGGCCGCATCGAGGCCGACGACTACCAGCGCATCGCAACCGCGCTCGGCGGTTTCGCCCAGCACGTGGACACCAACGAACTGCGCGACCGCGTTGTCGAGAAGCGTTCCACCAAGGTTACGCCCAAGATGTTCGAGTACTCCCTCATGGACAAGGCGTCGCGGAATCCGCAGCGCATCGTCCTGCCCGAGGGACCGGAGGAACGCATCCTGCGCGCCGCCGACATCATCCTGCGCCGCGGCGCTGCCGAGATCATCCTGCTGGGCGACGAAAAGACCATCAGGACCAACGCCTCCAACTACGGCGTGGACATCTCCGGCGCACAGATCATCGATCCGTCCAATTCCGACCTGCTCGACCCGTTTGCCGAGGAATACCTCGAACTGCGCAAGCACAAGGGCATGATCGCCGAACAGGCCTGGGACCGCATGGCCGATCCGACCTACTTCGGTACCATGATGGTCCACAAGGGCTTTGCCGACGGCATGGTCTCCGGCTCCATCAACACCACGGCGCACACCATTCGGCCGGCGTTTGAGTTCGTCAAGACCAAGCCGGGCCGTTCCATCGTGTCGAGCGTCTTCCTGATGTGCCTCAAGGACCGCGTCCTGGTTTACGGCGACTGCGCCGTCAACCCGAACCCGAACGCCCGCCAGCTGGCCGAGATCGCCCTGGGCTCCGCCGAGACCGCCAAGATCTTCGGTGTGGAACCCCGCGTGGCAATGCTCAGCTACTCCACCGGTTCGTCCGGCAAGGGTGAGGACGTTGAAAAGGTCATCGAGGCCACCAAGATCGCCCGCGAGCTCCTTGAAGAGCGCGGCCTGGACATCCCGCTCGAGGGACCGATCCAGTACGACGCGGCCATCGATCCGGACGTGGCCCAGGTGAAGATGCCGGACTCCGACGTGGCCGGAAAGGCCACCGTGTTCATCTTCCCGGACCTGAACACCGGCAACAATACGTACAAGGCAGTGCAGCGGGCCGCCAACGCCGTGGCCATCGGCCCGGTTCTCCAGGGCTTGAACAAGCCGGTCAACGACCTGTCCCGCGGCTGCACCGTTCCCGATATCGTCAACACAGTAGCCATTACGGCCATCCAGGCCCAGGCTGAAAAAGGTGAATAGATGAAAGTTCTCGTCATCAACTCAGGCAGCTCCTCCATCAAGTACCAGCTCATCGACATGAGCGATGAATCCGTCATGGTCTCCGGCCTGGTGGAACGCATCGGCGAAGACATGGGCAGCCTGACCAGCAAGACCTTCCCCGGCACGGACAAGGAAGTGAAAACCGAGATCGAAAAGCCCATCCCCACTCACGGGGTGGGCCTCGAGATGTCCATCGATCTGATCTGCAAGGGCGAAAACGCCGTCTGCGCCATGGACGAAATCGACGTTGTCGGCCACCGCGTCGTGGCCGGCGGAGAGAAGTTCAACGTGCCTGTCGTCATCACCGACGACATGTGGCCCGACCTGACCGAGACCGAGCGGCTGGCTCCCCTTCACAACCCCGCCAACCTGGGCGGGGCCAAGGACGCCATCAAGCTGTTCCCCGGCGTGCCTCAGGTGCTGGTCTTCGACACGGCCTTCCATCAGACCATTCCGCCTCACGCCTTCATGTACGCCCTGCCGTACGAGTACTACGAAGAGGACCACATCCGCCGCTACGGCGCTCATGGCACCTCTCACAAGTACGTGGCCAACGAGTGCGCCCGTCTCATGGGCAAGTCCGTCGAGGACATGAACATGATCACCATCCACATGGGTAACGGCGCGTCCATCTCCGCCGTCAAGAACGGCCAGTGCGCCGACACTTCCATGGGCCTGACCCCGCTCGAGGGCCTGGTCATGGGTACCCGCTCCGGCGACGTGGATCCGGCCGTGCACAACTACCTGGCCGTGAACCGTGGCCTGGACATCGCCCAGATCGACAACATCCTGCACAAGGAATCCGGTCTCAAGGGTCTGTGCGGCATGAACGACATGCGCGACATCCATGCGGCCATCGAGAAGGGTGACGAACGCGCCAAGTTGGCTCTGGACGTCCAGACGTACCGGACCCGCAAATACATCGGCTCCTACATGGCCGTCCTGGGCCAGGTGGACGCCGTCGTCTTCACCGCCGGCATCGGCGAGAACGATGACATCGTTCGCGCCGAGACCATCAAGGGCCTGGAGCCCTTTGGCATGAAAATCGATCCCGAGGTCAACGGAACCCGGTCCAAGGAAGCCCGCAAGATCAGCACCGCTGATTCCGAAGTGGCCATCTGGGTCATCCCGACCAATGAGGAACTGGCCATCGCCCGCGAAGCTGTGGCTTTGATCAAATAAATAACGACCTGTTGCGGAGGCCCGAAAGGGCCTTGGGTCATAAATACATGGAGGTAGGTACCATGCCTTCCAAGGAAGACCTGTACCAGTTATTCGTGGAAAAGGCGGGACTCGTGTCCGCCAAGGTGACGAGCATCGCCAGTGAGGACGAAGCTCTCAAATATGTCATCAACCTGTGTGGCGAAAAGGAAGCCTGTCAGCTGCTTATCAGCGGCTGCGACGGCGCCCTGTCCGACAAGGCCGAAGAACTCTGCGATACCAAGCAGAAAAAGGTCATTGCGGCACCGGGCCTGAAGGCTGACCTGTACAAGAAGCTGGAGACCCAGGCCAAGAAGGCCGGGTTCGAATGCATCGACAAGGGCATGCGTGACCATCTGGCCGGCGTGGACATCGGGTTCACCTACGCCGAGTACGGCATCGCCGACACCGGCACGCTGATGCTCGACTGCCCCAGCGAGGAATTGCGTCTGGCCACCATGGTCAGCGAGTTCCACGTTTGTGTGTTGCCCAAGTCCAAGATCAAGGCCAACACCTATGCTGTGGAAAAACTGATGCTCACCCGGATGAAGAAGACCCCGGATTACCTGGCCTTCATCACCGGTGCCAGCCGGACCGCCGACATCGAGCGCGTCCTGGCCATGGGCGTTCACGGCCCCCTTGAATTGCACATCCTGCTCCTGGAGGACTAGCCATGCAGAAAGCTCACAACCTCAAAGAATACCGCGAGGAACTTCACGAAACGCTGGACAACGACTTCCTGCGTACGACATTGGATAACTTCGCAATTGCCTACCGCGCCGGCCGTGCCAACGCGTTCAAGGACATGGACGTCCGGGGTCTGATCAAAGAGATCGCCGATTCCAAGGACGCCGCCGCCCAGAACGCCGATGCCCTGTTCAAGGAGTTCAAGAAGAACGCCGAGGCAGCCGGTGTCCATGTACACTTTGCCAAAGATGGCGATGAGGCCAACCGCATCATCACCAAAATCGCCAAGGATGCGGACTGTAAGAAAATCGTCAAGTCCAAGTCCATGACCGCCGAGGAAACGCTCCTCAACCACGACCTGGAAGATGCTGGAATCGAAGTGACCGAGACCGACCTGGGCGAATGGATCATCCAGATGCGCCATGAGGGTCCGTCCCACATGGTCATGCCCGCCATCCACCTGTCCCGCTATCAAGTGGGCGACCTGTTCACCGAGGTGACCGGCAAGAAGCAGGACACCGACATCGACAAGCTGGTCAAGGTGGCCCGCCGCGAACTGCGTCAGAAGTACGTCGAGGCCGACATGGGTATCTCCGGCGCCAACTTCGCCGTTGCGGAAACCGGCGGCATCGGCATCGTCACCAACGAGGGCAACGCCCGTCTGGTGACCACCCTGCCCCGCGTGCACGTCGCCCTGATGGGCATCGACAAGCTGCTGCCCAACCTGCGGGACGCCCTGCGCATCCTCAAGGTGCTGCCGCGCAACGCCACCGGTCAGCAGTTGACCTCCTACGTCACCTGGATCACCGGCAACAACGAGTGTCTGGCGGCCGAGGACGGCAAGAAGGAAATCCATTACGTGGTTCTGGACAACGGCCGGAGCGAGCTGATCAAGGATCCGCTCTTCTCCCAGGTCAACCGCTGCGTACGCTGCGGCGCCTGCGCCAACGTCTGCCCCGTCTACCGTCTGGTCGGCGGCCACAAGATGGGTCACATCTACATCGGCGCCATCGGCCTGATCCTGACCTACTTCTTCCATGGCAAGGACAAGGCCAAGAACCTGGTCCAGAACTGTATCAACTGCGAAGCGTGCAAGGACGTTTGCGCAGGCGGCATCGACCTGCCCCGCCTGATCAAGGAAATCCACGCGCGCATCCAGGACGAGGACGGGCATCCGCTGCCCAGCTTCCTGCTCGGAAAGGTGCTGAAAAACCGCAAGCTGTTCCACACCCTGCTGCGCACCGCAAAGTGGGGCCAGAAGCCCGTGGCCGAGAAGGACGGATTCATCCGCCATCTGCCCATGATCTTCTCCAAGGAGCACAGCTTCCGCGCCCTGCCGACCATCGCCGAGACTCCGTTCCGCGACTGGTGGGAGGAAAACCGCCCCGAGGTGAAGAATCCCAAGTACCGCGTGGCCCTGTTCTCCGGCTGCGTCCAGGACTTCGTCTACCCCGAGCAGATGCAGGCAGCCGTGGACGTGTTTGCGGCCAACGACGTGGCCATGGAGTTCCCCGAGAAGCAGTCCTGCTGCGGCCTGCCCGTACAGATGATGGGCGAGATGAAGGCTTCCCGCGACGTTGCCGCGCAGAACCTGCGCGCCTTCGAACCGGACGCCTACGACTACATCATCACCCTGTGCGCTTCCTGTGCCGCGCACCTCAAGCACAACTATCCGAAACTGGTCATGGACAAGCCTGCGCTGAAACTCCGCGCCGACGCGTTCTCGGCCAAGATCATCGATTATTCCTCCTTCGTTAACGATGTGCTTAAAGTCGAAGCAAAAGACTTTACGCAGAGCGGAGGAAAGGCTACCTATCACGCGCCCTGCCACCTGTGCAGGGGACTGGACGTGCACGAAGCGCCGCGCCAGCTCATCGAAAAGAGCGGCATGGAGTACGTGGAGTGCGCCGAGGAAGAGGTCTGCTGCGGTTTCGGCGGCACCTTCTCCATGAAGTTCCCGGAACTCTCGGCCGAGCTGCTCAAGAAGAAGCTCGACAATGTCGAGGCCACCGGAGCGGACACCCTGCTGACCGACTGCCCCGGCTGCATCATGCAGCTGCGCGGCGGCCTCAAGCGCCGGGGGTCCAAGGTCCAGGTGAAACATGTGGCCGAGGTCATGTCGAAAAACAAAAAATAACCGGCTTTGCCGTAACATTTGAGGCTCTCCGAAGGTAAGGACCGCAATCCGTAGAAGCACCCACACCCTGCTTCCTCCTGAACGAACTGCCTCAAACGGGTTCTCCGCCCATCCCACGGGCGGAGAACCCTCCTTTTTTAAGCCGCCTTATTGGTACAACAATGCTCAAGAACACCCCTTTCTGTTTCAAGCTATCCATCGGACTATACGGAGCGACTCTGCTCATCTCGGCCATGGTTTCGGCCGTCTTTTACTTCATGTTCGGCACGGAGTCCGTCAGCATGCCGGTTGTGGCTGCCATGATCGCCGCCTTCACCCTGCTGGGCGTGGTCATCATGGGGGCGCTGCACGGCGCGTTGGTCCGCCCTGCAAAGGTGCTCTCCGACTTCATCGACCACATGCTTGCCGGAGAGTATGACCGGGCCGACAGCGATGTGCTGAGCGCCACGGTGCCAGGCCTCGGCTCTCAGGTCGGCGAGCTTGCCTCCCTGTACAAGGAACGGCTCGGGTTCGCCCGCTCCATACTGAACGGCCTGCCCATTCCCTGCGCCATCGTGGACACGGACCAGCGCCTGACCTACCTGAACCGGGAATGCCTGGATATGCTCGGCTCGCGCGAGGAGCCCAAGGCCTACTACGGCCGGATGATCTCGCAGATATTTTACAAGGACGACCGCCGCTCCAAGATCGCGGACTGCATGGCCGACGACACGCGGGACATGAATGTCGAGGCGGTCTTCAAGCATGCCGACGGCAGCGACATCAACGTGCTCATCAACCTGTTCCCTCTGCATGACGTCGAGGACAAAGTCATCGGCGGCTGTTGCCTGTACATGAACACCACCGAGCTGAAACACCATGAGCGGCAAATCCTCACCCAGAACGATCGCATATCCAACGCGGCCCGCGAAGCCACCGAGGTTTCCAAGAATTTGAGCGATTCGTCCCGAACCCTGGAAGGTCTGGTGGACAAGGCCAGACAGGGGGCGCGGGAACAGACGGACCGTACCACCGAGACCGCTGCCGCCATGGAAGAGATGAACGCCGCCGTGCTCGAAGTCGCCCGTTTCGCCCAGGAGGCGGCCCGCGACGCCAGTGATGCCAACGATCAGGCTCGCGAAGGTGAGGCCGTGGTCGCCCAGGTCATCGAGGCCATCGACGAGGTCTCGCAACACGCTTCGGGGCTCAAGCAGTCCATGGAACAGTTGGACCACCGTGCCGAGGAGATCGGCGTGGTCCTCGGCGTCATCGAGGATATCGCCGACCAGACCAACCTCCTCGCGCTGAACGCCGCCATTGAGGCCGCCCGCGCAGGAGAGGCCGGACGCGGCTTTGCCGTGGTCGCTGACGAGGTCCGCAAACTGGCCGAAAAGACCATGAACGCCACCAGCGAGGTGCATGCGGCGGTCAAGGGCATTCAGGAAGTTGCCCGGCAGAACGTGCAGGCCACGCAGACCGCTGTTTCCTCCGTGACCCGGAGCACTGAACTGGCCGGACGCTCGGGGGAGGCACTGGCCTCCATATTGTCCACCACACGGGGCACCGCCGATCAGGTGCACTCCATCGCCACCGCAGCCGAACAGCAGTCCTCGGCAAGCGAGCAGATAAGCGCGGCTACCGCAGAGGTAACACGCGTCTGCCAGGAGACCGACGAACTCATGATAGAGGCGTCCCGGGCCATCGACCACCTTGCCGAACTGGCCCGGCACCTGACCGCCGTGGTCGGCGAGATGAAATAACCTTTGCCCGTTCGCACCGGGCAAAAGAAAAGCCCCCTTGGCTACGGCCAAGGGGGCTTTTCTCTCAAAAACAGCCTCGCAGCTACTTCACGGCGTCCTTCAGGACCTTGCCGGGCTTGAACTGGGCGACCTTGCAGGCCGGGATGTTCAGAGCGGTGCCGGTGCGGGGGTTTCGACCAGTGCGGGCCTTGCGCTCGCTCACGCTGAAAGTGCCGAAGCCGGTCAGGGTCAGTTTGTTGCCGGCGGCCAGTTCTTCCTGGATGGTGTCCAGGATGGCATTCATAGAGGCCTCGGCCTGGGCTTTGGAAGTGCCGATCTTTTCAGCGATCTTCGCTACGAGTTCAGCTTTGGTCATAAAAAAACTCCTATAGTGGTTTATTGATGCTATTTACCATATGACACGCAAATAAGTCCTCGTGTCATACACTCTCGCCAGGGATTTGGGAAGCTTAAAAAGCGCCGCCCACGGAGAGTTCATACACAAAACCGGGAAGCTATGCCACCACTTCGGCAGAATTTCAACTGATAATATAACAGGTCGGAAATGAGTCCTTCAAAGCCTCCATGACTCGTTCTGCCTGATCTCTGGATTTGAAGCTTCCGGCCTGCACGATGTGCAAAATCTGGCCGCCGTGATCGACCACGGAAATGGTCGCTCCACTGTAACCCTGGGCCAACAGTTGGTTGTGCACGCGCAGGGCGTTGTCCCGTACCGCAAAGGCCCCTACACGGACGCTGTAAAGCTTGCCCGGGGTATCCGCCAGCCTGGTGGGCGCGATGGTCGTGTCCAGGGAGGTGACGCGGACCTTGACCACTCCGGTCTGTACGGTCCCGAGCTTTTGTGCGGCTCCGTAGGACAGATCAAGTATGCGCTCGTTCACGAACGGGCCACGGTCGTTGATGGTCAGGATCACGGAACGCTTGTTCTCCAGATTGGTGACGCGTACCCGGCTGCCCAGCGGCAGAGTCTTGTGGGCCGCGGACACGCCATACATGTTGTAGGTCTGGCCGTTGGCCGTCTTCCTGCCGTGGAAATCCGCTCCGTACCATGAGGCCAGACCGATCTCGTCGTATCCCGCAGAGGATTGGAGGGGATAGTACGTCTTGCCCAGGACCGTATACGGCTTTGTCTTGGGATCGTATTGCCCGCTTTTTGACGAAGAGGGCGTGGAATAGACGTGCTGCGGATAGGGATTGACCGTACCGCATCCGGCCAGACCCAGCAGGGCCGCCAGGGTGCACAGGGCTATGAACTGACGCATGTTTCCTCCGTTTGGCCTGTAACAGGGAACGGGAGATTATCTCGATTTTCTCTAGAAAAGCCTAGAGGAAGTGGGCGCAAAAAGCAACGGCCCGCCGCGCATCGTAACGCGCGGCGGGCCGTGGAATTGTTTGATCCGATAGCGGCGGTCACGGACGATGCACGTAACGCGGCTTGACCATGTTCTCGGGCTTGAGGATGTCGTCCAACTCCTCGCGGCTCAGGTAGCCCTTTTCCAGAACGATCTCGTACACGGAACCGCCCGTCTTCATGGCCTCCTTGGCGATCTCGGCGGACTTCTCGTAACCGATGTACGGATTCAGGGCCGTGACCAGGCCGATGGAGTGCTCGACCATTTCACGGCACCGCTCCCGGTTGGCGGTGATGCCCAGAATGCACTTGTCGGCCAGCGTCAGGCAGGCACGGCGCAACATGTTCATGGACTGGAACAGGGAGTAGCCGATGACCGGCTCCATGACGTTGAGCTCCAATTGCCCCGCCTCGCAGGCCATGGTCACCGTCATGTCATGGCCTATCACGGTGAAGGCCACCTGATTGACCACCTCGGGAATGACCGGGTTCACCTTGCCCGGCATGATCGAGGAACCGGGCTGCATGGGCGGCAGATTGATCTCGTTCACCCCGCAGCGCGGACCGCTGGAAAGCAGGCGCAGGTCATTACATATCTTGGATAATTTGACGGCAGCGCGTTTAAGCACTCCGGACAGCTGGACGTAGACGCCCGTATCCTGGGTGGCTTCGACCAGGTCCGGAGAGGACACCAGTTGCAGGGTGGTCAATTGAACGAGCTTTTCGGTGACCGTGCGGGCGTAGTCCGGGTGGGAGTTCAGACCGGTACCGATGGCCGTGGCCCCCATGTTGATCTCGTGAACCAGAGCCTGGGCCTCGTCCAGACGCTGAATGTCCTCGCCGATGGTCACGGACCAGGCGGCGAACTCCTGGCCCAGGGTCATGGGGACCGCGTCCTGCAACTGGGTGCGGCCCATCTTGATGACGTCCGCAAACTCGTCGCCCTTGCGTTTGAACGCCTTGCGCAGGTAGGCCATGGCATCCACCAACTCCCGGATGTCCAGGATCAGCGCGATGTTCAGGGCCGACGGGTACACGTCGTTGGTGGACTGGGACATGTTCACGTGGTTCAGGGGATGGAGGTATTCGTACTCTCCCCTGGCGTGCCCCAACAGCTCCAGGGCACGGTTGCAGATCACCTCGTTGGCGTTCATGTTGGCCGAAGTGCCCGCGCCGCCCTGGACCACGTCGACCACGAACTGGTCGTGCAGTTTGCCGTCCAGGATGTCTTCGCAGGCCCGGCAGATCGCCCGGCATTTATCCTCGTCCAACAGCCCAAGCGAAGCGTTGGCCTCGGCCGCGGCCATCTTCACGTAGGCCAGGGCATTGATCATCCGAGGGTAGTGGGACATGGGGATGCCCGAGATATGAAAGTTGTCCAGAGCCCTTCGGGTCTGCACGCCGTAGTAAGCGTCGCCGGGTACGGCCACTTCACCAAGGCTGTCGTGTTCGATCCTCATCTGGGTCATGATTATTCTCCCTTAATGAAAACGATGCGCGGACCAGTATTCAACGTCCGGGCTGATTTGCAACATGCCGGTCTCCTGGGCCAACTCCACCAGTAGCACGCAGACGAACACGCCTACCAGCAGCCAGCCAAAACGCCTGGTTCTTGAACCGGGCGCGCCCTGGCGGACCAGGAGCACACCGGGCAGGATACCGAACAGGGTACCCACGCCGAATCCGCCGACCACGTTCAGGGCCTGGAGAAAAATATCCGGATACAGAGTCCCGATGCCAACAGGCGGCAGGAAGGTCAACAGCCAGATGGCCACCCTGCTGCGCACCCGCTTGCCCGCCACATCCTTGAGAAAGGCTGTCAGGGCAACGCCCGTGGCGATGTACGAGGTACTCATGGCCACCACCGCGAAGCCTATGGAGGCATCCACGAACAGAGGCGATTTGATGAGCTGGTTGAGCGGTACGGTGGCCGGCACCCCGGCCTTGAAGGCGGCGATGATGGACACCCCGTCCGCCGACTCCATGGGCAACGTGACCATGACGGCCACCGTCCACAGCAGGGTCATGAACGCGCCGAGGCCGGACCCGAGCCAGATGGCTTTGGTGACGGCCTTGCGGTCATGGTTCAGCGTGCGGCACATGGTCGGGACCACGTTGTGGAAATTGAAGGCCGTGACCAGGATCGGCAACCCCGAGGTAAAGAAGGTCAGGTCGCCCGCAGCCAGATCCGCCCGGCGGAAATGGGGCACGACCATGATCAGCAAGGCACCGAACAATAGCCACATGACGGTCATGAGCACGGCATTGGACCGCCTGAGTACGGCGCTGCCAAAGGAGGCCAGAAGCGTGGCCCCGCAGAAATAGATGAGCAGCCAGCCCCACTGGGGGATGCCCAGTCCGAAGGAATTGGTGGCAACCGAGGCGACCCCGGCCAGGTAGGCGGTCAACAGCCCGTAGAGAATAACGAGGTTGGCGGCCACGGAAAGCCACTTGCCGCAGGGGCCGAGCACGGCTTCAAAAAATGTGGGCAGGTCCGCACTTTCATTCTCTTGCAGGAACGGCTGCCGGGCTATGATCAGACCGGTGCAGGTCATCACCGCCCACATGGCCAGAGCGCCCAGCACGGCGGGCAAAAAGCCCGAAGGCCCGAGATTGACCGGCAGGGCCAAAATGCCCGCACCGACCATATTCCCGGTGACGATCAACGCCGTGGTCACCATCCTGCCTGTGGAAGGAGCGCCCATACCCTCCGGGTTCACCGATCCGCCCTGCCCCATCCTGTTGCTCACCATCATCCCGTCCTTTTTCCCGGCCCGCACAAAGAGCTGATACACCGCGCTCTTCGGCCTATTTCCGGGGATAGTATTACCATTGCAATATACCTTCAAACATGTAAAGCAGCGCAATGCCTATGTTCGCAGCTTTCCAGAGAGCCTTTCGCCGCCTGCTTTCAGCCGTAACCCTTGCTGCGGCCTGCATCATGGCGCTCCCCGGCCTGTCCGGAGCGGACGGGCCGGTGACCTTGACCGCCAACAAGCCCATCATCCGGGCCTACCGGGATATTCTGGCCCGCTTCGACGGAGACCCGCTCAAGGTGACCGCCGATCTCCCGGCCGGCATGTACGACCGCACTGCGGTGGAAATGGTCATCGCCGTCAGGGCCTTGCGCCTGGGCGGTATGAGCAAGCCCATTTCCTTCGCCGTCACGAGCAACGCCCGACGCGCCGTGGAAGAGGTCATCTGCGGCAACGCGGTCATGACCGGCCAGCAACTGGATGTCTCGGTACTGAACGACAAGCAGGACGTCGAGGCCTTGTTCCTCAGCGATCCCGTAACCCCTGTTGGAGAATTTCACAAGCTATTCTACTGCCTTCCGGAGAACAAAGGGGTCCTCGCCGCGCGCAATGCGGAGGAGTTGAACCAGGCCGGGAGAGGCATTATCGGCACGGTCTGGAACAACGACCGGCAGGTGCTCATGAGCATGGGGATCAACAATGTCATCCAGGCTCCCACCTTTCCGAGCCTGATCAAGATGATTCTGGCCGGCCGGGCCGACTGGATTCCCATGGAAGCGAGCAACAAGCCCGGTATGGAGAGGATGATGGAAGGAAAACGATTCGTCCCGGTGCCAGGCATCCGCTTCTCGCTTATCGAAAGCCGCCACTTCATGGTCTCGCGCCTCCACCCGGATGGAGAGGCCACCTTCAACGCCCTGCAGGCCGGACTCGACGAACTCCACCGCCAGGGATTCATACGCGCCCTGCTCGACGCCACAGGCTTTTATGAAAGCGATCAGCTGGGCTGGAAAACCCTGAACCAGGATGCGGTCGAACGCACCCGAGCCCTCCCCTCCTCCGCACCGTAGCAGGTCTGAACGCGGCCCCGTGGAATGATTTTTCCCGGCCGACGCCAAATCTCCGCTTGCCAGCCGAACGGCTTTCGGTTAACCGCTTCCCTGCGTACTTGCGCCTATTACTTATTATTGGAGAAACCATGAGCAACAAAGTTAACAACAACGGACTTCGCAATATCGCCATCATCGCCCACGTCGACCATGGCAAAACCACCCTCGTGGATGCCATGTTCAAGCAGTCGGGCCTTTTCCGCGAAGGCCAGGACGTGGACGATCGCATCATGGACTCCATGGACCTGGAGCGGGAGCGCGGCATCACCATCGCCGCCAAGAACTGTTCCGTCACCTGGAAAGACACCAAGATCAACATCATCGACACCCCCGGCCACGCCGACTTCGGCGGCGAGGTGGAGCGTTCCCTTTCCATGGCCGACGGCGCTATCCTGCTGGTGGACGCCTCCGAAGGCCCGCTCCCCCAGACCCGCTTCGTGCTGAAGAAGGCCCTGGAGCAGCATCTTACCCTGATGGTTGTCATCAACAAGGTCGACCGCCAGGACGCCCGTCCCGACGAAGTGCTCAACGAAATTTACGACCTGTTCATCGACCTGGACGCCTCCGAGGAACAGCTGGACTTCCCCCTGCTCTACGCCATCGGCCGCGACGGCATCGCCATGGAGTCTCCGGACGAACGCGGCGAGAACCTGCACATCCTCCTCGACATGATCGTGGAGCACGTGCCCGGTCCCGTGCATGACCCGGACGAGCCCTTCCAGATGCTCGTCTCCGACCTGTCCTACTCCGACTACGTCGGTCGTCTGGCCATCGGCAAGGTCCACCACGGCGTGGCCAAGTCCAACGACCAGCTTCTGTGCCTGGCCGACGGCGGACGGAAAGTGCCGCTCAAGGTGACCAAGCTGCAGACCTACAACGGTCTCCAGGTTGTCCCCACCGACACCTGCGAACCCGGCGACATCGTCGTTATCGCGGGCATCGAGGACGTGCACATCGGCGATACCATCTGCACCAAGGAAGACCCCAAGGCCCTGCCGCGCATCACCGTGGACGAACCCACCGTGTCCATGCGCTTCGGCATCAACACTTCTCCCCTGGCCGGGCAGGAAGGCAAGCTGGTACAGACCAACAAGATCCGCGAGCGCCTGCACAAGGAAACCCTGCTCAACGTGGCCATCCAGGTCGATGAGACCGAGAGCCGCGACGCCTACCTCGTCAAGGGACGCGGCGAATTCCAGATGGCTATCCTGGTCGAGCAGATGCGCCGCGAAGGGTTCGAGCTCTCCGTTGGCCGCCCCGAGGTCATCTTCAAGTACGAGGACGGCCAGAAGACGGAGCCTATCGAGCACCTGTACGTGGACTGCGACGAGAGCTTCATGGGCATCGTCACCGAGAAGATCCAGATCCGCAAGGGCCGCATGACCAACATGGTCAACCACGGCACCGGCCGGGTCCGTCTCGAGTTCTCGGTCCCGTCCCGCGCGCTCATCGGCTACCGCGACGAATTCCTGACCGACACCAAGGGCACCGGCATCATGAACTCCTACCTCGAAGGGTACGGCGAATACCGGGGCGAGTTCACCTCCCGGTACACCGGCTCCCTGGTGGCCGACCGCACGGGCAAGGCTGTCGCCTACGGCCTGTTCAACCTGGAGCCCCGCGGCCGCATCTTCGTGGTCCCTGGCGACCCGGTCTACGAAGGCATGATCATCGGCGAACACAACCGGGAGAACGACATCAACGTCAACCCGGCCAAGGAAAAGAAGCTGACCAACATGCGTGCCTCGGGCAAGGACGAAGCCGTGGTCCTGACCCCGGTCAAGCCCATGACTCTGGAGTACGCCCTGAACTTCATCAAGGACGACGAGCAGGTCGAGGTCACCCCCCTGTCCATCCGGCTGCGCAAGATAGAGCTCTCGGCTCTGGTGCGGCATCGTGAGGAAGGAAAGAAAAAGAAGGCCTAAAGCAAATAGCTTAAAATAGCATAATACCAACAGGAAAGGCTGCGTTTCGACGCAGCCTTTTTTTGTGCCTGATCATTGGGCTGAACCGCCGCAAGAGCCGGACAGCAAGGGTCTGAATGACCCAAAAGCGAACCTTAATAGTATGGATTAACTGGATAATTGACACATTGTTCATTGACAAGCATAATCCGTATCCACCAAAGAACAACCGCATCTCAATCTTTCAAGGAGAGTGACAATGTCGCATCGTTTTACCGCCTTTTTCGCCTCCATCGCCCTGGCTCTGCTCCTGTTCGCAGGTGTGGCACAGGCCGAGCCCTCCGGCAAACTGATCATCTTCCATGCGGGCAGCCTGTCCGTGCCCTTCGCCGCCATCGAAAAGAACTTCGAAGCCAAGTACCCCAAGGTCGACGTCCTGCGCGAAGCGGGCGGTTCCACCAAGATGGCCCGGCTGATCTCCGAGGTGGGCAAACCCGCCGATATCATGGCCTCGGCCGACTTCGTGGTCATCAACAAGAACCTGATCCCCAAGTTCGCTTCCTGGAACGTCCGTTTTGCCTCCAACCAGATGGTCCTCTGCTACACGGACAAGTCCAAATTCGCGGACGAGATCAACTCCGACAACTGGTCCGAGATCCTGCTGCGCAAGGGCGTTGTCTGGGGCCACTCAGACCCCAACCTCGACCCGTGCGGCTACCGCTCCCTGATGGTCCTGCAGCTGGCCGAGAAGTTCTACAAGCGTCCCGGCCTGTACGACCAGTTCCTGGCCAACCGGCCCGAGAAGAACATCCGGCCCAAGTCCGTTGAACTGATCTCCCTGCTGCAGGCCGGTCACATGGACTATGCCTGGGAATACCTGTCCGTAGCCGTGCAGCACGGCCTCAAGTACGTCACCCTGGATAACCACCTGAACCTGAGCGACATGTCCCTGAACGACTTCTATGCCAACGCCAAGGTCCAGGTCACCGGCAAGAAGCCCGGTACATTCATCGAACGCGTGGGCAAGTCCATCACCTACGGCATCACCAAGATCGACAAGGCCCCGAACCCCGAGGCGGCCGACGCCTTCCTGGCCTACCTGTTCGATCCCGAGGGTGGGCTGAAGATCCTCAAGGAAATGGGGCAGCCTCCGTTCGTCCCGGTGCGCACCACCACCGAAGGCCTGGCCAAGATGCCCGAGACCCTCAAGCCTCTGGCGACGGTCTCTGAATAACCCATGACGGAAACGACCATACGGGGAGGGAGCGACTTCATGCGCTCCTTCCCCGGCCGCATATTCCACGCGTGGATGCTCGCCTCGGCCGCGCTGGTGCTCCTGTTTATCGGCGTGCCCATGCTGACGACCCTGACCGGGCCCACCTGGGATATCTTTATCGAAACACTGGGCGACGCCGAAGTCATGAACGCGGTCTGGCTGTCCATGACCACCTCGGCCATAGCCTCGGGCATCGCCTTCGTCTTCGGAACCCCGCTCGCCTACCTCCTGGCGCGCAACGAATTCTTCGGCAAGAAAGTGGTCGAAAGCCTGGTCGACCTGCCGATCATGATTCCCCACCCTGTGGTGGGCATCGCCCTGCTCGGCCTGACCAGCCCGCACACGGCGCTCGGCCGGGCGCTGCAATCCATGGGCATAGAGATCATGGGATCAACCACGGGGATCGTGGCCGTACTGGTCTTCGTGGGAGTGCCTTTCTACGTGAACGCGGCCAAGTCGGGCATGGAGTCCATCCCCCGGCGGCTGGAGAACGTATCACGATCGCTCGGGGCCGGCCCCGGAGCCACCTTTTTCCGCGTTACCCTGCCTCTGTGCTGGCGCTACATGCTGGTCGGCATGATCATGTGCATGGCCCGCGCACTCTCCGAATTCGGGGCCATCATCATCGTGGCCTACCACCCGATGGTCGCCCCGGTGCTCATGTACGAACGGTTCACGGCCTATGGACTGAAATACTCCCAGCCTGTGGCCGTGATCCTCATCCTGGTCAGTCTGCTCTTTTTCGTTCTGCTCCGCTCCCTGTCCCTGCCCAAGGGGAAACGCGCATGATCCGCCTGACCGATCTGTCCATCCGTTTTCCCGGTTTCACTCTGGACCGCGTCTCCCTGCATGTCCGCCCCGGGGAATTCTTCGCCCTCATGGGCTCCACCGGTTCGGGCAAGACCCTGGTACTGGAATCCATTGCCGGCCTGATTCACCCCGACGACGGCACCGTGGAGATCGGCGGCCGTGACGTCACCGGACTTCCCCCGGAAGAACGCAACGTCAGCCTGGTCTACCAGGACCACGCCCTGTTTCCGCACCTGACCGTTCTGCAGAACGTCATGTACGGACAGCGCTACCACGGCATAAACAAGGAGGAAGGCAAACGCGAGGCCCGCGACCTTCTCGACGCCCTTGGACTGTCCCGGCTGGAAAAACGGCGGCCCGATCATCTTTCAGGCGGAGAAAAGCAGCGCACGGCCCTGGCCCGCGCACTGGCCTGCCGTCCTGACGTGGTCCTGCTGGACGAACCCCTGTCCTCACTGGACCCGCAATTCAGGGGCGAACTCAGACGGACCCTCAAACATGTGCACGAGACCACAAGGACGACTTTTCTGATGGTCACCCACGACTTCGCCGATGCCATGATCCTGGCCGAGCGCGGCGCGGTGATCAAGGACGGACGCCTGCATCAGCAGGATACGGTGACCAACATCTTCCGCCGTCCGGGGACGCCGTTCACCGCTTCCTTCGTGGGGATGAGCAACGTGTTCCCGGCCCACTACGGCCCGGGATGCTGCACCTTCGCGGGCCACGCCTTCGAGGGGCTGCCCGAACTGCCCGCATGGACGCAAGGCTTCGCGGCCCTGCGGCCTGAGGACGTATTCGTGGGGAACGGCGGAGACTTTCCCAAGGACTGGCAGATTCTCAGAGGAACCGTCGAGCGGGTGGAACGGGAAGGATTCACCTGGACCGCAGTCGTACGCTGCGGCGATCAGACCATGACCGCCCTGGTGGATCGGCACATGGTCCTCAGCCGGGGGTTGGACTGCGGCTCGGCGGTGACCATCGGCTTTGCCGGGGAACACCTCCACCACATGCCCGAAGCCGATTAGGTCCGGCTCTGCACCGTGATGTAGAGCATCAGTCCGCCCATGGTCAGCCCGATGCCGAGCCAGCCCATGAGGCCGGGCAGGACGTGTCCCAGCAAAACAGCCTCGCCCGCCAGGGAGAAGACCACTTCCATGGACTGCGTGCAGTCCGCGGCGGCCAGTTCGGCCGTGGACCCGGCCGTATTGCGGGCCACCAGGAACAGGCTGGTGGCGACCACTCCCGAACAGGCCGCGACTATGGCCGTCTGGATCAATTGCCCCGAGGAAGGCGCGGGCGGCGCGGTCACGGCGATGAGTCCGAGCCACAACGGCAAGGACCCCATGGTCAGCAGCAAGACCCGGCAAAAAGGGTCGTCCATGGCCGGATGATCGATATGCGGGACAAAGGATTTCTCCCCCCGCCGCGCCTCCCAGACAAGCTGGTTGCCGAAAGGATAGGCGAACGCGGCGACCAATACGGGCAGCGCGCCCAGCAGAACTTCGTGCAGTCCCGATTCGGTGGCCTGTTCCAGGTTGATCAGGACCACACCAGCAAAAATGAGTGCGGTCAGCGCCAACGCCTTCAACGGCACCCTGCGCCCGAAACCGAGCAGGACCAGCGGCGCGGCAAGGATGGTCGTCTGCCAGGTGGCCGCCACCACCCAGCCCGGGGCAAAGACCGAACTGAAGGTGATCAGGGCGTAGAACACGCCGAATCCGACCGATCCGGCCACTATCCAGAACACCCAGTGGCGAACAAAAAGTCTGACCGAGTCCACGGCCAGCCGCCCCTTGCCCGTGGCCGCCAGCCACCCGAAGAGCATGACCAGCATCCAGAAATAACGCAGGGAAGCGGACCAGACCCAGTGCCCGCCCTCCAGGCTCATGGCCCGGTTCAGCACAAAGGTGGATGAAAAAAAGAGGGCGGCGAGCACGCCGAGCAGGATAATGCGAAACATGAATGCGACCGGTTACAGAAAAAAGAGGTAGAGGATGGCGCTGGCCATGATTACGCCGAACAGGATCAGTTCCGGCACAATATAGAGATCGCCGGAGTCGAAACCGAGTTCCTTTTCAAGGGTATAGTACCGCCAGCCCGCGAAGACGACCAACAGCGGCCCGCCGACAAAGGCGAACTTGCCGAGCACGGCCAGTTCCGTGATCACCCGTTCGGGTACGGCGGCCTTTTGCAGAGCCACGAAGGTATCGACCTTCTCGAGCAGGAACCCGAAGGTCATGAAGGCCAGAGCCGTTCGGCACCATGCCAGGAAGGTCCGGCGGTTGGCCAGCCGGGTGCGCTTCACGGCCATGTCACAGCTCTTGCGCGCCAGGTCGTTGCGCTCCTGCGCCAATTGAGTGCGCATATCCTCGGAACTCTTGTCAGTCATCTGTCGCCTCCGAAACCCGACCTACCAGATTCTCCGCCGAATGTCCCGGCCGCGAAGTTGTACTTTGCCGCTTCTAGCGGTACTGTAATTCCACGCGTTACACCGATACCGGGCGAGAATCGAATATGAAAGTACCCTTCGTCAAGCAATCCACACGAGACTATTACCGAGCCTGCCGTGAAAACGGCATGTCCCTCTTCGACTTCATCCACGGCTATGTGTATGGCCGCTGGTGCTACCACTACATAGGCCTGGCCGGAGACAAGGACCCGTGGTGGCGCTGGCTGTGGGCCCCGCTGGTCTTCATCATCGACCGCGTCCATCCGTTCACCGAGACAGACGAGCACCGCTCGGGCGATCCGAATCAGACCAAGGCCACCTGGAGCGACGCCTATCACGGCAAGGCCATGCCTCTCAACGAGGCCACCAAGCTCATACGCCTCAACCGGCCGGTGAACACATCACTGCCCGAAACCGTGCTTCCCTATACGCGAGCGCGCGACATCATCCTGGGCAACCCGGAAAAGATCGTTCTTCTGGACTGTCCCTGCCGCGCGGGCATGAAAAACCCCTGCACGCCCACGGACGTCTGCCTGCTCATCGGCGACCCCTTTGCCTCATTCATGCTGGAACATCACCCGGACAAGACGCGGCTCATCACCGCGGACGAAGCCGTGGCCGTGGTCAAGGCCGAGCAGGCGCGCGGGCATGTTTCCCACGCTTTTTTCAAGGACATCGCCATCGGGAAGTTCTACGCCATATGCAACTGCTGCTCCTGCTGCTGCGGGGCCATGAAGGCGCACTCGATGGGCATCCCCATGGTCTGTTCCTCGGGCTACCTTGCCCAGGTGGACCAGAGCCTGTGCACCAAATGCGGGACCTGCGCCCAGAAGTGCCAGTTCAAGGCCATCGGCTTCAACAAGGAAGGCGCTTTCATCCGCGAGGACCGCTGCATGGGCTGCGGCGTGTGCACCCTGTCCTGCAGCAAGGACGCCCTGTCCTTGCGTCTGGCGCCGGAAAAGGGAGAACCTCTGCTTGTCGAGAAGCTGACGTAGAGCGGCCCCGACCAAAACCGTCGGGAGCAAGCCCCCTTCATACAAAAAAAGACCTTCGGTCCGGTGACGGCTCGAAGGTCTTTTTTGAGTGAATAATTCCGTTCTCCCATGGAGGGTCATTCCTCCATGAGCCATGTTCGCGCTGCGTCCATGTCGGTAAAGACCTGGACGTGTTTCACCGAATTGAAAATATGCTGAAAGAGCATATGGTTGATATTCGAACTGACAACAGCGGATTTCCTTTCGGGTACTTGGAGATGATCCGATTTATGGATTTCCTTGAGGGCTTCTCCCAGCGTTTGTAGATTCATATGGACATGGCAACGCGTCTCATCCGCCAGGACCTTGGACAAGCCGGTCAGGGAGAGATCTTCATGAACCTTTCCGACATAGTTTACCATTTCCTCAGCAGAGCAGAGAGAACCTTCGATTTTGACCCAAAGACAGTCATCCTGAATTTCCGAGTGATAGCGTATTGGCATGATTCCTACCGGACGTTTATGAGCAAGTGGACATAAGCCATTGTTTCGCCGCTTCAAAGGATGAGAACTGCCTATAGGGTATACAGCGGTTCTGGAGGAACGTCTCTATCCAGTGAAGCCGGGATACATTCTCTGCAGTATAGATGACGGCCACCCGCATTTTTTTTCTGGGCTCATCTATGCAACGCTCCGCGAACTCGGTGAGGCCCAAAGGGTCTATCTCCATGGCCACAGCTCTCTCATCAATCAAAAAACGCCAACAATCCCAATCAGTGGCAAGCTTCTCCATGGATTGTCCCAGCAAGACCAGATCTTCCATGGACTCGATTTCCCCTGACGAGGTAAGCAAAATGTAGCCGTTTTTTCTCTGCGCATCGTACGAATAAGGCATTCGACAAGCCTCGCTTGGTTGATGTCAGATATATAAAATCTATCGCTTTCAAAATTCAGATAGCATAGACTGATACATTTGCCATGAGCGTTATAATCACCAGACCAAGCGGCCCCCGTCCGAGCCACGAAAAAAAGCCGGACCGCTCTGTGCGGTCCGGCTTTAATGTTGTATAGTGGGAAGTTAGGCTAACGTGATGGTCAGTGGGATGACATGAAGTTCGCGGGAGACTTCGCGGGTGTTGCCCAGCTTCCAGTCCGCGGACGGCGCTCCGGCAGCCTGGGCCACTGCGTCGGCTATGCCGTTGATATTGATGATCGGGTGTCTGGAAAAGACCTGGGGCAGACCGTAGGTCAGATTGCAGGCCAGACATTTGCCGGGCCGCTGCAGAAGCTTGAGTTCGAAATCCAGATCCTGGCCCTGGTTGCCGGAAAAGGCGAGGCTGATGTCGTAGCTGCCTTCCTCGGCATCGCCGAACAGGGCCTCGAAAAAGGCCTCTGTCCGTTCGGGCGGGAAAATGGTTTGCAAAGTGTCCTCGGTAAATATCTGGCCGTATTGGCTCATGAACGGTCCCCCAAAAGCGGATGGTTGCTGGAACGACGACTCGGACAAGGCCTCGTATTTACCTAAAAACCCCGTACCGGGCAAGGCCGTCAGGCGCGGATTTCAATGCACGATTAAACATACAGAAAGAAGAGGCCCATACCCGCTGCCAGAAAAACGAGGCAAGGGGCCACTACCTTGCGCCAGGTCCGGCCTATGTCGCACTGAAAATACTCGCAGGTCAGAATGAAGCAGATGTGAATGGGCGAAATCATCACGCCGGTAAAGCCGCAGAAGGTGGCCAGAACAATGTATGGAACGGTCTGATCCTGCATGCCCAGCGAGGAAAGCACGCCGAGAAGCAACGGGAATGTCGCCCCCACAAAGGCCACGTTGATACCCGCGACCATGCCCACCAGAAACGGCAGGAAGGTGGCCGAGGCGAACAGGGCCGCGTCGCCCCCTGCCACGCGGGCCATCTCAGTGACCACGCCCGCGCCCTGAAGGATGTCCTTGAAAATGAAGATGGCGCAGATAACCGAGATCATGGACCACAGGGAGCGCTTGGTCAGCACCTGGCGCAGGAATCCGGCCCCGAGCTGGGTGTTCTGGACCATGACGCAGACAACGGCGGCGGCAAGGGCGGAGACCACACCGAACTCGAAGGGGATGGACGGCGCCAGGGCCGCGATGGCGGTCTCCAGCCCGATGGCCCCGACAATGGCGATGAGCAGGGGCAACCCCTCGCGAAGCGCGGCGGACTTGCTGCGAGTGGTCAGGGGCATGGGCACGGTCAGGTCCTTTGCCCCGAGCACGCCGGGCCGCAGAAAGAAAATCCACCCGGTCAGCAACATGATCGGCGTGGCAGGCCAGGTGTAGGAGACAAGGTCGATGATCTGGAGATCCGCCAGGGCCAGGGTCAAAATGATGCCCGGATACAACGGCCAGATAAGTTCCCAGACATGACGGAACCAGTAATTGAGCACAGCCCTGTCGGAGTTTGAGATACGCATGTCCTCGGACACGGTCTTGATCATGGGCGCGGAAAAAACCGCACCGCCGGGCATGGGCAGCAAGCCGATGAGCGCGGGGAAAAAGACGAGCCGCAGCCTGGGGCTGGTCAGGGAACCGGAAAGGGCTTCCATCAACCTCTTGGACTGGCCGGACCGTTCCATGGCATCACTCAGAATCAGGATGAGGCCGACGATGGCGGCCAGAAACAGGAACTTGTCCTGGGTCAAGGCCAGCACGCCGGTCTTGGCGATGGGCATAAGCCCCATGCCGAAAAGCAGGCCCATGACCACCCCGCCCACCAGAATGGAGAGCCCCAGCCCGATGCGAAACCGCATTCCCGCCAGCATGAGCAGAAAGGAAAAGAGGACCTTGAGAAAGGGAGCGAGCGTGACGAGAAGCGAATCCATGGAAAAATCCTTATGAATAGGGACAGGACGGCAGCAAGTACCGCAACAGCTTCCGTCCATCACAAACAAAATGCAAGAAAAAGCCACAGGTCAGACCAGGCTGAGGAGGAAAGGAAGGTTTGCGGCCCCTTGCCCGGACCGTCACATTGCGATACAGACTAGGTTGCAGACAAGGTATATCACCACAGAGAGACATGGAAAAACAAGCATGAACAAGAATCAGATACGAGCCCATATTTTCGCCACCATCATCAACAAAGTCGAAGAACAGGACGAAACCCGCCGCCTGGAGGCCCTGAACGAATTCATGGCCGTAACCGGCACCGCGGGCAACGCCTCCGAGCAGATCGCCAGCCTTATCCCGCCCATCATGCATGACCTGTACGAGAAGTGGATCACCATGTTCGTCGACAGGCTGCTTGAAACCGTGGACGTGCAGAACATCGAGCTGCTGTGCGACGGCGCGGACGACAACAACGCCGCCCTGGTCCTGGCCTATGTCATGTTCCTTGAATCAGCGCGAATGGAGAAGCAGATTGACGAAGACCTGCGGGAACACGGCATGAAGAGCTCGGGTCAGGATGACCTGGGCGATGTGGCCGCCAACTATATTCGCGCCCAGATGGCCAAGATTGCCCAACAGGTGGGTGACGACGAGCCCAAGGGCCATTGCTGAGCCACCCTCACCGGACGCGAAAACGCCCCGCCACCGGATTACGGTGACGGGGCGTTTTCGCGTCCGGGACAGCTGGATCAGCCCACGGCATCGCCGGATTCGGCAATGGCCTTTTCCACGGCCAGGGCAATGTCCTCGTCCGGGTCAGGCTGATTGGTCTCGATGAGCCCCAATTGCAGGTTGAGCTCCCGCATGACCTTCACGGCGGACGGGTTGAAATAGCGAGACCATACTCCAGGGGTCTTTTCCGGCCGCCCCAGGCGGACCAGAGTCAGCCCGAGATACAGAAAGGCATCCTGATAATTCTGGTCGATGCGCAGGGTCCGTTCGAATTCCAGCTTGGCCTGACGGTACATGCCGAGCTTATAGGAGCAGACCCCGAGCCGGTAGCGCACATCCGGATCGTTCTTGTCATCCTCAAGACATTCCTTGTACTTGAGGCGCGCGTCCTCCCACTTGCCATCCACATAGAGCGCATTGGCCGCCTTGACCACTTCTATGCCCCCAGCGGTGGAGGCCACGGGCTGTTCGTCTTCTTTCCTTATGCGGCGAACCGCCCCGAACAGAAAGTTGCGGCGGGATTTGTCGATCTTTTTTTCGGCCATGTTTCCTCCGGCCCGCAGAATACCCGTTTCACCCGCATCGTCAAGACGGCAACCAGTTGCCTTTTCAGGCTGTTCATGGAAGATTCCTCCGCATGGAAGCATTCTTCGGCCGGACCGGCACGGTCCTCCATATCGACCTGACCACGGGCACGGCCACGACCGAACATCCGGACCAAACCGTCTACCAGCAATTCCTCGGCGGACGGGGGCTGGCCGGGCATTACCTGCATCCCTACGCCGATAGGGAATACACCGATCCCGAACTCCCCCTGCTCATTTTCACCGGTCCGTTGACCGGGACGCAATCGCCCACTTCCGGAAGGGGTACGATCCTGTCGCGCTCGCCACTGACCGGGACCGTGTGCGACGGTTCCATCGGGGGCGGCCTGCCCTCCCGGCTGAAAAAGGCCGGCTACGATGGCCTTGTCATCACCGGACGCGCTCCCGCCCCCTGCGGCATCGAGATCGATGACGACAACGTGCGCGTGGTCGAGACAGCCCTCTGGGGCAAGGACACGGACGCGGTTCTGCACGCGCTGGAAAAGCGGCTCCCCGAGGACACCTCTCTGGCCTGCATCGGTCCGGCTGCCGAAAACGGCTCGCTGATAGCCACCGTGGCCGTGGATCATCGACACGGCGGGATACGCGGCGGGCTGGGGCTGGTCTGGGCTGCCAAAAATCTCAAATACCTGACCGTGCGCGGCACTGGCGAGGTGAAGGTCCACGATCCGGCGGCCCTTGCCGAAGCCGGTGAGGCCATAGTGCGCCTGACCATGGCCTCCCCGGTGCTCATGGGCGGGCATGGTTTCTCCCGCAGGGGTACTGGCGCCCTGTTCGATCTGATCAACTCGCGGCGGATGCTGCCCACGGACAATTTTCAAAAGACGTGGTTCGACCACGGAGCCGAAGTCAATGCCGCGGCCCTGGCCAAGCTGTACAAGCCACGCGACCACGGCTGCCTGGGTTGCCATATCAACTGCCGCAAGATCGCCCTGGACGGGCGCAGTCTGCCCGGTTTCGAAACCATGGCCCATTTCACGGCCAACGTGGGCAACGCAGACCCGGAAGCGGCCATGGAAGCAGCGGATTTGTGCGGCCGACTCGGCCTGGACCCGATATCCGCCGCATCGACACTGGCCTGTCTGCGCGAGATCACCGGCAAGGACTATACGGACAAGACCCTGCTCTCCACCCTTCGCGCCATGGCCGAAGGAGGCGATCTGTCCGCAGGCGCGCTCCATCTGGCCCAGGCTTGCGGCCGTCCGGAAACGGCCATGACGGTCAAGGGGCTGGAACTGCCCGCCTTCGACCCGCGCGGCGGCTACGGACTGGCCCTGGCTTATGCCGTGTCCACCCGGGGCGGCTGCCACCAGCGGGCCTATCCAATAAGCCACGAGGTCCTCAGAAAGCCCGTGGCCACGGACCGGTTCACCTTCAGCGGCAAGGCCCGGATCATCAAGCTGGCCGAGGACGCCATAGCGGCCTGCGACGCCATGAACGCCTGCAGATTGATTTTCCTGGCTGCCGGGCTCGAGGAATATGCCAAGGCGATCACTGCGGTCACCGGCCAGGATTGGTCGGTACAGTCCCTGCTTGAAGTCGGGGAACGGACCACACTGAACGAACGACGCATGAACGCGGAAAACGGCTTCGGCGTCGCTGACGACGATCTGCCCGAACGATTTTTTACCGAACCCGGCACTCCGGGAGGCGGCGTGGTCATTCCGCCCATCGACCGCGAGGATTTTCTGACGGCCCGACACAACTACTACACGGTACGGGGCCTGGATGAAAACGGCGACCCGACTTCGGAAACACTGCAACGACTTGGGCTGGACCGATGAAAGCGCTGTGCGAAAAATACGCGGCCAAGCTGGCCGCCCAGGGGTTGTCCTCGGACCGCGGGTCGGACGCGCCGCTGGTGGGCGGTCTGGACGCGGAGCTGGTATGGAATCGCGAGGACTCACGTACGGAGGTACTGTCCGGGCTGTTCTCACGCCTGTCCATAAACTCCCTGGTCTTTATCCGCCCGGCCGAACCGTACCGGACCATTCTGAACTTTCTGGCCGCGCGCAACCCGGCGCACATCCGCCCCGAGGACACCGAGACCCGAACCTTTCTGCACGACATCCCGGTGTGCGAGGAATTCTCAGCCGAGGCCATGGCCGCACAACTCAAGCGACGCAAGGTCATCGTCATCCCTGGCCAGGGTGTGGTCGCCTGCGGCACGGTCTCTCCGGAGCAGGGGTTCGTGTCCGTCTCCTCGGCGATATTCTCCACTTTCGTGCTCTTTTTCTCCGACTACCTGAACCGCGCCCGACGGGTGGATCTGGACGACGAATACGCGGACGTTTTCTCCCATGTGGTTCGCCTCCTGCACGAACCGCGCACGGACCTGCCCGGACTCGCGACCGGCCCCTTCGACGACGAGGAAAAAGTGGTCGCGGCCATGGCCGAAGCAGGCCGCAAGGTTGTTGGCTTCGGCCTGGTCGATTCCTTCTTCGGCAATATTTCCTACAAGTTGGGAGAGACCATCCACATCTCCCAGACTGGCAGTTCTCTCGATGAACTGGAAGGATGCATCGACCCGTGTCCCATGGATGGTTCGACCACCAACGGGCTGACCGCGTCCAGCGAGCTGTCCGCGCACGAGGACGTCTACCGCCGCTCGGACTTTGACTGCATCCTGCACGGCCATCCGAAATTTTCAGTGATCATGTCCATGGATTGCGAGCACGACAGCTGCCCCAATCGGGGACGCTGTCACATCCACTGCAACGAGTGCCGGACCGTGGAAGGCGTGCCTATCGTTCCGGGAGAAGTCGGCACCGGCCCCACCGGTCTGTGCCACACCCTGCCGCCCGCCATGGCCAAGAACGGCGCGGCCATGGTCCACGGACACGGCCTGTTCACAGCGGGCAACAACGATTTCAACGATCCGTTCGCACGGCTGCTGGAAATCGAGAACCGCTGCCGGGATCTCTATTTCGAAAGGTTGTCCCAGTATGTCTGATGCCGCTCCCATACCCAACGACAGCGCGCATCAACCGTTCCGCCCCGGCCCGGTCCTGGTTTTCGTCCTGGTCACGTTCGCGGCCACATGGGGAGTGGAAGGCGCGCTCATCGCCGGCGGCCTGCGATTCGACAATCTGGTTGGCCAATCCGCACCCGCCCTGTGGCTCATGGGCGTCATGTGGATTCCCGGGCTGACAGCGCTCCTCGTAACCCTGTTTATGGAACGAGCCACCCTGCGAGGCCTGATCCCGGCCCTCTCACTGCGCATGGGGTCCGTGGGGCCATATTTTTTGGGGATCATTCTCATCCCTCTGGCTTATGCAATCATGTACGGCCTCACCTGGGGTGCCGGTCTGTCCGGTTTCGACCCCAATATGACATCACTATCAGCCCTTTCAGGCACAACCATCACGCAGGAAACGGCGCTCCAGGTCATGCTGCCCCTGTCCGCAGTGCTCGGGCCGCTGATCAACTTCGCCTTTGGCATGGGCGAGGAACTGGGTTGGCGCGGATTTCTGCTGCCGCGTCTCATGCCGCTGGGCAAGCCCGCCGCGTATCTCCTGCTCGGCCTGATATGGGGACTCTGGCACGCGCCGCTCATCTGGGCCGGGCTCAATTACGCAGGCCAGCCAATTGAAGGCATCCTGATGATGTGCCTGGTCTGCCTCGCCTTCGGCGCGTTCCTCAACGAGATGACCCTGCATTACCGGTCGTCCATCCTGGCCGGATTTCTCCACGGCGCGGCCAACGCCCAGGGCTACGGCATCTGGGCCTGGATGTTCCCCGACGCCCACCCTCTGCTCGGCGGAGCCATGGGCTTGACCGGCGTCCTCACCTGGACCGCACTCACCTGCCTGACCATCGTCTTGCTCCGCAGGCTGCGGCGCGACTAGAAAGCCGCTAGTGGGGCTTCGCCGGCCGGGCGTCTCCGACGGCTCAAGAACCTTTTGAAAAAGGTTCTTGAGAATCTCCAAAACTTTTGTTTCCGCTTCGCGGGTGAAGCCATCAATACTTCAAATCAAGAGCCCCCTCTTCACTTGGAGCGATTCGGGTGCGGAACGCAGCCCACAGGCGATCCCCCCCCGCGCTCTCGGAAGCCGCCCGCACGACACACAAAAAAAGCCCCCTTCCGGGGGCTTTTTTAAATGTTGCTCTTGAGGTTGCCGAGCTACGGGCCTCAACCAAAGGACTTCAACTGTTGTTAGCGAGGTTGCCTTGAAACACTTGCCGATTCGATGAATCTTCGGTTTGTCTGGCGTTACCTGGGAACACTTCCTTTGACTTGATTCAACCATACACGCTTTGTAGGGCGAATGGCAATGGCCTGTTACGACTTTTTTACAGTTTTTCGAAATATTCCTTTTCCGCGCCGCACTTGGGGCAGACCCAATCGTCCGGCAGGTCCTCGAACTTGGTCCCGATGGGGATGTTATTGTCCGGGTCGCCTTCCGCAGGGTCGTACACATAGCCGCACGGGCATTCCCACTTATCCATGTCCGGTACCTCCATAGGGTTGTCGTTTGGCCCCATGTTAACGAAACGGGCCGGTAAAACAATGATTTTCGTACTATGGCGAGCTACAGCAGCGTAGCCTGATCGTCGCTCATGCGCATCTTGAGATGCTGATACGCCTTGGCCGTAGCCACCCTGCCGCGCGGGGTGCGTTTCAGAAAACCGCACTGAATGAGATACGGCTCGTAGATGTCCTCGATGGTCCGGACCTCCTCGGCGCAGGCCGCGGCAATGGTCTTCAGACCCACCGGACCACCGTTGAAGTGCTCGACCATGAGGGTCAGTATCTTGCGGTCCATGTTGTCCAGGCCGTACTGGTCCACGTCGAGCCGCTCCAGCGAAGACTCGGCCAATTCGCGAGTGACAACGCCCGTACCGTGAACCAGGGCGTAGTCGCGCACGCGCCTGAGCAAACGGTTGGCAATACGCGGGGTACCGCGTGCCCTGCGGCCGATGGCCAAGGCGCCCTCCGGCTCCACTTCGACGCCAAGGATGGCGGCGCTGCGTTCCACGATACGCCCCAACTCCTCGGGAGAGTAGAATTCTATACGAAAGATGCAGCCGAAACGGTCACGCAGAGGCGAGGTCAACAGACCGAGCCGGGTGGTTGCTCCCACCAAGGTGAACGGTTCGAGGTCCAGTTTGACCGTACGTGCGCCCGGGCCGGAGCCTATAACCAGGTCGATCTGGAAATCCTCCATGGCCGGATACAGGACCTCTTCCACCGTGGGCGGCATGCGATGGATTTCATCGATGAACAGAATGTCGCCGCGCTCAAGGTTGGTCAGAATCGCCGCCAGGTCGCCGGACCGCTCAATGACCGGGCCGGAGGTGGAAACCATGTTCACGCCCAGCTCCGAGGCCATGATCCGGGCCAGGGTCGTCTTGCCCAGGCCGGGGTTGCCGTAGAACAGGGTGTGGTCCAGAGAGCGCTCGCGTTCGCGCGCCGCCCGTATGAAGACGTCGAGGTTGGTGCGCAGGTCCACTTGGCCGATGAACTCGGACAGTTTGCGGGGCCGGACGTTTTCCTCGGGAAGAGTGCATTTGCTCATGAGCGTGCCGCGTTGATCTTCTTGAGCACCGCGCGGATGGCACCGGCGGCGTCGAGATCGGGTTCGTCGTCGAAGGTTTCGAGAAGCATGGGCCGGATTTCGTCTTCACCGTAGCCCAACCCCTTGAGCCCCGCAAGGGCGTCCAGATACTCGCCCTGCGGCCCCTGGGGCGCGCTTTGCGCCTTGCCGGTCACCGGGGTAAGCTTCTCCACCTTGTCCTTGAGATTCCAAAGAATCTGCTTGGCGGACTTGGGACCTATGCCCGGCACGGTGGACAGGGTGTTCACGTCCTCCCTGTAGGCGATTTCGCGCAGATGGGCTGCGTCGAACATGGACAGGATGGCCATGGCCTTTTTGGGACCGAGCTTGTCGATGGAAATGAGCGTCCGAAACAGGTCCAGGTCATCGGCTTCCAGAAAACCGAACAGGTCGATGGCCTTTTCCGCCACCTGAGTGTGAACGAACAGACTCACTTCCTTACCCTTGCCCGGCAACTTGGCCAGGACCGATGTGGGCGCGGCCACCTCGTAGCCCACGCCGCCGGGAGTGAGCAGGACAAGTCCTTTCTCATCCGCCGAGAGCAGTTCGCCCCGCAAATATCCGATCATAAAATCCCTCCGTCCTGTGACTTTATCCGAAGAGTGAACGTAATTCAAAGGGTATCCACCTTGACCAAACCGTCCGGCAATTTTATATTCGAAGCTGAATTTTTCCGTGTTCCGTCCGCGAATTGTGGATGGAGCCAACCTGCAACAAGGGAGACCCCATGAAAACACTCGCATATTACCTGCTGGCAGGCGCCCTGCTCCTTTTCGCCGCTTCACCGGCCCTGGCTCAGGGCGAAGACCTGACACAGGACGAACTCGTCTCCCTTGTGGGCCAGGCTGTTGTCGAAGAGGCCGCCGCGTCATCCAAGGAAGTTGCCAAGGCCAAGGAGATTCTCGACGCCGTTCGCAACAGGAAAAACGCCCCTGAAAAAGACGTGGCCGAGGCGCAGATGGAATACGACCAGGCCCGCGACCGTTACAGCAAGGCCCAGTCCAATCTGGACAACGTCAAGGTGGACAAACTCGCCCTGCAGTGCGGCAAGACCAGTGACCAGATCCGGGCCATGCGCGATTCCGGCATGGGCTGGGGCCGTATAGCCAAGGAGTGCGGCGGACATGGCATCGGCAAGGGTAAGGACAAGGCTAAGGGAAAGAACAAAAAGATGATGAACGAAGAGATGAGCAGCGAGATGACCCAGGAGATGAATGAGGAAATGAGCGAGGAGATGGGTCAGCAAATGGACGACATGTCCAAGAGCAAGGGAAAGGGCAAGAACAAGAAGCCCAAGAAGAAGTAGTTGAAATTCCGACCAGCAAAAAGGCCCGCCCGGCAATACCGGACGGGCCTTTTTTTGCGCCTATGCGAAAAATCAGGAACAGGTCAGACGGCGCATGCGCCGCTCGTTCAGATGGCAAATGGCGATGGCCAGGGCATCCGAGGCGTCCTCGGGCCAGTCCGGCTTCTTGATGCCAAGGCAATGGGCGACCATGTAGGCCACTTGGGATTTGGGCGCGTTGCCCACGCCGACCAGGTTCTTCTTGACCTTGGTGGGTTCGTACTCGCCCATGGGGATGCCGTTGGTGGCGCAGGCGGCCATACAGGCACCCCTCGCCTGCCCGAGTTTGAGGGCGGACGAGGGGTTTTTTGAAACGAATACGTTTTCGATGGCGGCTTCCGCCGGATCGTGGAGCCGGATAAGCTCCTGAAGCTGGTCGAAGATGACCCCCATGCGGGTGGCCATGTCCTTCTTGACCGGGGTGCGGATGGTACCGGTAGCCACCAGTTCGGCCTTGCCCGAAATTTCTCGGACCACGCCGTAGCCGGTGACTCGCGTTCCGGGGTCGAGCCCCAGGACGATCAGCCCTCCCGCCATGAAGACTAGTCTTCCTCGTCGAACAGATCGTCCGGCAGGTCGGCGTTCATGTAGACGTTCTGGGTGTCGTCGTTGTCTTCCAGGGCGTCGAAGAGGTTCATGACCTTCTTGCCCAGGGTGGCGTCAACCGGCACCAGATTCTCGGGGACCTGGTTGAACTCGGCGGACTCGAACTCCATGCCAGCGTCGACAAAGGCCTGCTGCACGGCCATGAAGTCGGCGGGCTCGGTGTAGACGATGAAGGTCTCACCGTCCTCGACGATGTCGTCGGCACCGGCCTCCAGGCCCGCTTCCATGAGTTCGTCCTCGGTGTACTTTTCGCCGTTGAAGACGATGACGCCCTTGCGGTTGAACATGTAGGAGACCGCTCCGTTCTCAGCCATGTTGCCGCCGTGCTTGGTGAAAGCGTGGCGAATTTCGGCAACGGTGCGGTTCTTGTTGTCGGTCGCAACCTCAACGAGCAGGGCCACGCCGCCGGGGCCGTAACCCTCGTACATGACCTCTGCCAGATCGCCGCCGGCCAGTTCGCCGGTGCCCTTCTTGATGGCGTTGTCGATCTTGTCCTTGGGCAGGTTCACGGCCTTGGCCTTCTGAATGGCCAGGCGCAGCGTCGAGTTGTCGTCGGGGTTGCCGCCGCCCGCCTTGGCTGCCAGGATGATGTCCTTGGCGGCCTTGGTGAAAAATTTCGCCTTTTTGGCGTCCTGACGCCCCTTACGGTGCTGAATATTCGCCCATTTACTATGTCCGGCCATATTTCCTCCTGAATATATCGCTATCGGTCTTAATTGCTGGTCGGTCCAATGTTCTACCCGTCAACTCCCTTAAAGCCAAGCGCAACGATGAATATCTCCTTGCTCTCGGAACGGGAACTGTACGGTTTGAAATTCTTTATCTTGCCGAAATACGGACGGATCGCGTTCCGGTAGTCATTGATCTCGCCGCCCTCGAATATCTTCACGGCAAAGTTGCCGCCTTTCTTAAGGTATTTGAGCGCCACCTCGAAAGCCCGCTCGCATAGCTCCAGGGAATTGGCCTGGTCGGCGAACTTGATTCCGGTTGTCTTGGGGGCCATGTCGCTGATAATGACGTCGAACGGTTGCAGCGGTTCGATGGCCTCCAGCAGTTCGGGCGAGTCCGAAAACACGTCCGCCTGCAAAAAGGTGATGTTCTCGGCAAAGGTGTGCTTGGTGGTCTGCAGATCCACGCCCAGCACCCGCCCTTGCGGACCCACCCGCTCTCCGGCGAACTGCGTCCAGGAACCGGGGGCCGCGCCGAGGTCGAGCACGGTCTGGCCGCTCTTGAAGATGTGGAACTTCTGGTCCATCTCCTTGAGTTTGTAGACCGAGCGGGCGGCGTAGTTTTCCTTTTTGGCCTTTTTGAAGTATTTGTCCTGGTATTGTTTCATGGTATCGCTCCGTCAATGCGGCGTGGAGCGGTTAGTAGCCGAATCCGCCGAAAAAGCCAAGTGAACAACGTGCCCAGACCCCGACATATCTCCATCCGCGACGAACTCGGGCTGACCAAATCCATGCCTGCCGACAAGAGCCACTTTGAATGGCGCGTCAACCGCCTGCTTGACGAGGCCCCGGTGATCTTCCTCGGCCTCGGGCCTGAACCGGATAAGATACCGGAATGGTTTGATCTCCCGGATGACGAAACATTTTTCTACCTGGAATGCCCGGACTTTGTCGGCCAGGTGGCCGGCTGGCTTGATCGCGTGCCCGCCAATTTCCAGCCAATGAAGGTCGAGGACTTCACCGTGGCCTCCTCTGCCCGCGCCCACGTGGTCCGGTACCTGCCCGCGCAAAAGGCGTTCCCTTCCTTTTACGGTCCGCTGACCGCGAGACTCGCGCTGGAGGACCGCGCACGACCGAAACTCTCGCGCACCGTGTGGCTGCCCGTTGGCGACGACGCCCTGCTGGTCGAAGAACTGGCCCGGGCCTTTGCCGACGCAGGCTGGCGCGTGGTCCGCATTGACCATGAAGCCCTAGGTAAGCATCCGGGGAAGGTACTGCCCGACTTTCTTCAGGAAGGCGTCCCTGACCTCTTTTTCTCGATCAATTTTCGGGGACTTGACCACTTCGGCCTGGGGCAGGCCATTTTGCGCGAAGCCGGTGTTAAAGTGGCAGTCTGGATGGTGGACAACCCGTTCAACCTGCTCACCGGGGTCAAGACCGAGGCGTGGCGCGAACTCAACCTGTTCGTCACCGACCACAGCTTCATCGGTCCGCTCATCGAAAACGGCGCACGGCGAGTGACCCACCTGCCTCTGGCCGCCTCGCCAAGCCTGTTCCAGGACGGTGGGAACCTCCCGGACCATGCCCGGGACATCCAAGGCAAACTTGTCTTTGTGGGCCGCTCCAGGTTTCCGGACCAGGAGAAATTTTTCGCGGGTGAGGCCGTACCCGAAGACGCGGCCGTGTTGGTTGAGGAAGCTACCGGCACGACCCGCTTCGACTATCACTGGTGGCGGGACCGCCTCGCCATCGGACCGCTCTGGCCCGGCAACAGGAGCCGGTCCGTGGCCGCCGGGGCGGAATTCGCCTCGAACCTCTGGAAACACCGCTGCCTGAACGCTGCGGGTCGGATCACCATCTTCGGCGACGAAGGCTGGCATGACCTTGAAAATCCTGACGCGAACCTCCGTCCGGTGGTGGACTACTACGCACACCTGCCCGCCCTGTATCGCGCGGCGGGTCTGGTCCTCAACGTCACCGGCATGCAGCTCCCGGCGGGATTGAACCAGCGCAATTTCGACGTCTGGTGCGCGGGTGGCTTCCTGCTCACCGACACCCATTCCGGCCTCAACATATTCCCCGACGAATTGGTCGAATCCGTCACATACTCCCGGCCGGAGGACATCCATGACCTGGTCATCCGGCACCGCGAAGAAACACCGGAGAAAAAGGCCCTGCGCCAAGCCTGGCGCGAATGTATCCTCAGGGACCACACGTACGCGAACCGGGTAGAGACCATTTTCAAGGCAATGAGCTTTTTATCCGCTCAAAAGGCTTGAGCTTCATCCCGAAAAGCGGTAACAACGCTCCACCAACGGGGACGTAGCTCAGCTGGGAGAGCACTGCCTTCGCAAGGCAGGGGTCGAGAGTTCAAATCTCTTCGTCTCCACCAAGAACATAAAAAGCCCCGCCGTATTCATACGGCGGGGCTTTTTCATTTCCGAGATTCCTTCGGTCAGTACGAGAAATTGCGTTTCATGATCTCTTGGTACCGGCCGTTTTTCTTGAGGGTGTCCAGGGCATTCTGCCATTTTTGAATGGTCTCGTCCGGGACATCCAGGGAAAAGGCGAGCCAGGCTGCGGAGTTGCCGAACTTGCAATCCGTACGCTCAAATTCCGCAGGATCGAGACCGGCCTTCTTAACCATATAGTAATAGGTGCGTTCGCCCATGAGCACGAGGTCCACGCGGTCCTCGACCAGCTTCATGTAGCTGGATTGGTAGGTCGGGCCCACGTCCAGGTTGGTGAAGCCTTTTGCGGCCAGGGCCTGATGGGTATAGCCGTCCTTGCGCACGGCGATGCGCCCCACTTTACGGGCCTCGTCCAGACTCTTGATCTGCAGAGGGACGCCCCGGTGCTTGAAGAAGTAGTCACCCTCGCCGAAAATCGGACCAACCCATTTGAAAAGTTTTTCCCGTTCCGGGATACGAACGATGGCGAAGAGACCCTGGTTGGTCTGCTTCTGCGTCTGCTCGTACCCTCGAAGCCAGGGCGTATCCTTGAGTGGGCTATCGTCACCAACAATCTTCTGGATTTCCAGGACCATTTCAGGAGCCACGCCCCATAGCTTGCCCTGGTCCGCATAGACCAACGGAGGATAAACGATAGCCTGCATATTGAACTCACCACCGAACGATGCCACTGCCGAAAATAGCGTACAGAATATAGTCAGGACGATTGTCTTCCGCACAGAGTCTCCCACCTTTATGCAATATTTACGTTCCTCATATATGAGGCGTTAGGCACTGTCCATTATTGACTGAAATACTCGGCTACTCATTTTTTCCCATCATCAACCCCCCGGGCACCATTTCTGAAGGAGCTGATCAAACGCTGCCGAGGACGCACAACGATTTGAAGAAAACCAAATATATCAGCATGCAAGAAACTTCACTTTTTAATGACTTCCCTCGTGTAATGGGCTAAAAATAAAACGATTCATTGTTGCATCAAACCGGCAGGAGAACGGCGTGTCAGAATCCAATCCCGTGGATATTCCTTTTTATTCCATCCTGAACCACCTCGACGTCGCGGCCCTGGCCGCCGACTCGGCAGGTCTCATCGCTTACGCCACACCTTGCGCGGAACAGACCTTTGGATTCGACCCAGGCTGCATGCACGGCCTGCCAGTGACAGAGATATTGCCCGATACGTTCTTCAACCACGACATGGAGACAGGACAGACGGCCAGCGTGGAGCTGCCTGACGGTACGCTGAACGCGGTCTCACGCAGTCCGATCGTCACGAACGGAGAGAACGTGGGGAGCCTGCTCACCCTCCACCCACAACCGGGGCCGGACCAGGTTGAGCAATCCGAGACCTACCGCACCCTTGCGGAACATATGGAGGCGGTCTTCAACGCCTCCAGCGACGGCATCTGGCTGACCGACGGCCAGGGCGTGGTCCTGAACATCAACACCGCTTCGGAAAGTCTCAACTCCATCACGGCCGACGAAGTCATCGGCAAGCCGGTAGCCACGCTGGTGGAAAACGGAACCATCGACCGATCCGCCACCCTGGAGGTGCTGCGCAAGAAACGGCGCGTCTCTGTTCTGCAGGAGGTCGCCAGAACCGGGCGTCAGCTGGTCGTCACCGGCACACCGACTTTCGATGATGACGGCCATATCCGTCTGGTCGTCCTGAACGAACGGGACATCACCGATCTCAACGAAATGCGCACCACCTTGGCCCAGACCCGCAAAGCCAAGGAAAAGGCCGAAGCCGAACTGACCGGCATGTCTCTCATGGAGCTCAAGAAAAGCCATGTGGTGGCCGAGAGCCCGGCCATGCGCAAGGCCATGGCCACAGCCCAGAAACTGGCCCAGTTCGAGACCTCCGAAATCCTGCTCATGGGCGACTCAGGCACGGGCAAGGGGTTGCTGGCCAAGTTCATCCACGACACCAGCCCGCGCCGAGGCAAGCCGTTCATCCAGGTCAACTGCGCCACCCTGCCCGAAACCCTGTTCGAGGCCGAGCTGTTCGGCTACGAGAAAGGAGCCTTCACCGGCGCATCCGAACAGGGCAAATCCGGTCTGTTCGAACTGGCCTCGGGCGGAACGTTTTTTCTGGATGAAGTGGGTGAAATCCCCCTGGACATGCAGGCCAAGCTGCTCAACTGCCTGGACGACCACATGTACTACCCTCTGGGCGCGAGCAAGCCCAAACGCATGGACTGCATCATCGTGGCCGCCACCAACCGCGACCTGGAGGCCCAGGTCCGCAAACAGGCCTTCCGGCGCGATCTGCTCTACCGGCTGAACACCTTTACCGTGCGCATCCCTCCGCTCAGGAAACGGCCCGATGACGTTTTCGAACTGATCAACCACTACCTGAAACAGTTCAACGCTGCATTCCGCACCAGCAAACGCATAGGGCCGGTGGGTATGAAACTGCTCCAGTCCTACCCTTTTCCGGGCAACGTCCGCGAGCTTATCGGCATCATCAAGAAGGCGGTGGTCATCTGCGAGGAAGACCTGCTCGACGATTACCTGCGGGACCTTTTCGACCACACTGAAGACGCCGTGACGGAAAACGGCACCCTCCCCGAGGAAGTGGCCAGACTGGAACGCCGCATGATCCGCCAGGCCATGGAGGCCTGCTCAAACACCCGAGAGATGGCCGGATTCCTCGGCATCAGCCAACCCACCGTTGTGCGCAAGATGCAACGATACAAACTGAACAACGCTTGATTCATTAGTGAATCATCAAGTTTCGCGATACGGCATTTTTAACAGTATTGTCATTTTCACCGCATTATAATCGGAGGTGAAGACGGTGTCTGACTTTTTTGCAACGCGAACGGCAGTTCAAGCCCAATATCGCCGCATTCTCAAAAACTCGATTCCATTATTGTTAATAATGGTTTTGATCCTATTTTGAATCAAGATTTTTATCATTTATTTCAAAATGTTATTCGAATCAGCTGATTTGATTATGAATCAAAGAGCCGTTCGACTCTCATTAAAAATATCTTGTAACACATCTGAATATAACACTTATTTCAAGTAGGACCGGCGTTTGCTTTATAAGTTACGGTTCTAGACTTCAACTCTTACAATATATTTGGTGGGAACATCATGACCAACAAGGAACTGCAACAGAGGAGAGAGGCGGCCGTCCCCCGAGGGGTCTCCAACGCCGGTCCCATTTTTGCGGCCAGCGCCAAAGGCGCAACCGTAACGGACGTGGAAGGCAAGGAGTTCATCGACTTCGCCGGCGGCATCGGTGTGAACAACGTGGGCCACTGCCATCCCAAGGTGGTCGAGGCCGTACGTGAACAGGCGGGAAAGCTTCTGCACTCCTGCTACCATGTCTTTCAATATGAAGGCTATGTCGCTCTGGCCGAAAAGCTCAACGCCCTGACCCCCGGCGACCACGCCAAGAAGACCGTGCTCGTCAACTCCGGCTCCGAAGCCGTGGAGAACGCGGTCAAGGTTGCCCGCCGGGCCACAGGCCGTCCGGCCATAGTCGCGTCCGCCTCCGGATTCCATGGCCGCACCCTGCTGGCCTCCACCCTGACCGCCAAGGTCATGCCCTACAAGGCCGGTTTCGGCCCCTACGCTCCCGAGGTCTACCACATCCCCTACGCATACTGTTATCGCTGTCCCGTGGGTCGTTCCTACCCCGGCTGCAAGATGGAATGCGCAGAGCTGCTGAAAAAGAGCTTTGTGGACATGGTCAATCCCGAAAGCGTGGCCGCCGTGATCCTGGAGCCCGTAGCCGGTGAAGGCGGCTTCGTGGTCCCGCCCAAGGAATACTTCCCGCGCATCAAGGAAATCTGCGAAGAATTCGGCATCCTGCTGATCATCGACGAGGTCCAGTCCGGCATCTGCCGCACCGGCTCCCTCTTCGCCATTGAGCAGTGGGACGTGATTCCGGACCTGCTGACCTCGGCCAAGTCCCTGGGCGGCGGCACGGTCATCTCGGCCTGCACGGGCCGCGCCGAACTCATGGACGCGCCCCAGGTGGGCGGTCTGGGCGGCACCTACGGCGGCAACCCAGTGAGCTGCGCCGCGGCCCTGGCCGTGCTCGACGTGGTCGAGAGCGAAGGTATGGTCGCCAAATCCCAGGCTCTGGGAGCCAAGGTTCGCGCTGCCTTCGAGGACCTGGCCAAGAAGTACGACTGCATCGGCGACGTACGCGGCCTGGGCTCCATGCTGGCCATGGAACTGGTCCACGACAAGGAAGCCAAGACTCCGGCCCCGGACATTGCCAAGGCCCTGGTTGCCAAGTGCCGTGAAAACGGTCTGATCATCCTGTCCTGCGGTCATTCCGGCAACGTCATCCGCACGCTCATGCCGCTGGTCATCAGCGACGCCGAGCTGGACAAGGGACTGTCCGTCCTGGAAGCGGCCTTTGCCGAAGTGACCAAGGGGTAACACGACGTGCAAGGCATTCACGGACGCATACTCTTCATAGATGTCTCCGAGCGGACGTTCTCCATAGAGCCGCTCGGGGATACCGGCCTGCCTCTGCCCGGAGGCAAAGGCCTGGGTACGCGCCTGCTCCTCGAACACAACCCGGCCGGGGTGGACCCGCTCTCTCCCGACAACCGGTTCATTATCGCCACGGGCCCGTGCTGCGGCACCCGCGCCTGGGGCTCCAGCCGGTACGGCGTCTTCTCCAAGTCGCCGCAGACCGGCTTCTACGCGGAATCATACTCCGGGGGTAAAACCCCGGAGGCTATCGACCGGGCCGGTTTCGACGCCATCGTCGTGACCGGCGCGGCCGACACGCTGACCGTCCTGTCCATCCACCCCGAGGGCTGCGACTTCCATGAGGCTCCGAAACTCAAGGGGCTTGAAACCTACGCCGCCGAGGACGCCCTGCTCAAGGACTACGCCCCCAAAGGCGAAGGGTATGGCCGCCCCGGCGCCATGGTCATTGGTCCGGCGGGGGAAAACCTGGTCGCCTTCTCGGTCATCGAGAACGACTACTGGCGCAGCGCCGGGCGATGCGGTCTGGGCGCCGTGCTCGGCTCGAAGAAGATCAAGGGACTGGTCTTTGCCGGAGACCGCAAGCGTGAGGTGGCCGACCCGGAAGGGTTGAAGGCCTTTGCCAAGGAGTTTCGGGACGCCAACGGCGACTCCCCGGCAGTCAAGGCGTACCGGGCGCGGGGCACCACGCAGATGGTCGCCCTGATGAACACCGTGGGCGCGTTTCCCAGCCGCTACTGGTCCGCCGGGAGCTGCGACCATTGGGAACGCATCAGCGGCGATGTCTTTCACGAGCAGCACGAGGTCACGCCTCACGCCTGCCTGAAGTGTTTCATGGCCTGCGGCCGCAAGGCGCGCATCACCAGCGGTCCGCACAAGGGGCTGACCATCGAAGGCCCGGAGTACGAGACCATTTACGCTTTCGGCGGGCTGTGCATGGTCCGCAACATCGATGAGATCGCCCACCTGAATGACCTGTGCGATCGCCTCGGCCTGGACACCATCTCGGCGGGCAACCTCTGTGCCATGGTCGCCGAAGCGTCCAGCCAGGGCCGCCTGGACGCGCCCCTGACATACGGCGACGCGGCCACCATCGCCGCCCTGCTGGAACAGATCGCGGGCCGTGACGGGCTGGGCGACATTCTGGCCGATGGCATCATCAAGGGCGCGGAGCGGCTCGGCCTGTCCGACATGGCCGTGCACGTCAAGGGGCTGGAGCCCGCAGGGTACGATCCCCGCGTGCTCAAGGGCATGGGCCTGACCTACGGGACTTCCCCGCGCGGGGCCTGCCATCTGCGGACCACCTTCTACAAGGCCGAGCTGTCCGGGATGATCTCGTCCGACGCCGTGGAAGGAAAGGCCGACCTGCTCATAGATTTCGAGGACCGGCTGGTCGTGTTCGACTGCCTGATCCTCTGCCGGTTCTATCGTGACATGTATGACTGGCCCACACTGGTCCGTCTGCTCACCCTGGTCACCGGTAAAACCTGGGACGAGGATTCCCTGCGCCGGGCAGCGGCCCGCGTGGTGGATGACACACGGCGGTTCAATGTCCGCGAGGGGCTGACCCCCAAGGACGACCAGCTGCCCAGGAAGCTCCATGAATCCCTGCCCACCGGGCAGGTCATAACCCGGGAGGAGTACGCGCTCCTTCTCAATGAATACTATCGCCTGCGTGGCTGGGATGAACAGGGCGTACCGCCCGTCCCGGCCGCCGAATAGGAGGAAAGATATGACCCTTGAAGCGTATGCCGTCCACAAGAGCTACGGGGATGTTCAAGCCCTGAAGAATGTCGATTTGACCGTCCAGAAGGGCGAGCTGTTCACGCTGCTCGGCCCGTCCGGCTGCGGCAAGACCACCCTGCTGCGGATCATCGCCGGACTGGAACAGGCCGATTCCGGCTCGGTCTTTCTCAACGGCTTGCCCATTACCCAAAAGCCCGCCAACGAACGTCCGGTGAACACGGTCTTCCAGAGCTACGCCCTGTTCCCGCACATGACCAACGCGGACAACGTGGCATTCGGCCTGCGCTCCCAGAAAATCCCGGAGAGCGACATCCGTCCCCGGGTGAACAAGATCCTTGAGATGCTGGAACTGACCAACTTCAAGGACCGCTATCCGGACCAGCTTTCCGGCGGACAGCGGCAGCGCGTGGCCATGGCTCGCGCCCTGGTCTGCGAACCGGAACTCCTCCTGCTCGACGAGCCCATGTCCGCCCTGGACGCCAAGCTGCGCACCCAGTTGCAGATTCAGCTTCGGCGCCTGCAGCAGCAGCTGAACAAGACCTTCATCCTGGTCACCCACGATCAGGACGAGGCGCTGACCGTTTCCGACCGCATCGCCGTCATGAAGGACGGCGAGGTGCTGCAGCACGGCTCGCCCCGACAGATCTACGACCGCCCCAACTGTCGCTTCGTGGCCGAGTTCATCGGCACGGCCAATATCCTGGACGCTGAGCGGCGCAACGACCAGATCATAACCCGCGCAGGCAAGCTGACCGTGCCCTCCCCGCCCCAGTGGAAGCGCGGTGCTTTGGTCATCCGCCCCGAAGGCATCGTACTGCGCGAGCAGGAGCCCGAGACCAACGGCGTCCTGGCCACGGTCACGGAGACCTTCTACCGCGGCAACTTCCTGGACATCACCCTGGAGCCGGCCGGATTGCGCATGCGCTGCGCACCGCACAAGAAGCTCCAGGTGGGCGACAAGGTCTGGGTCGAACTGCTCAAGGACGCACTGGTGGCCATCGATGACTAGCGATCAACAACATGACACCCGCATCTGGCACGGCGAGCTGACCACCCGCCCGGCGCTGAGGCGGCGCGGCCTGCTCCAGGTCTCGCCCGGCCTTTTCTGGATCCTCATCTTCCTGACCGTCCCCGCTCTGGCGCTCATCGCGCTCTCCTTCGCGACAAGGGGCGGCTACGGCGAGATCGAATGGATCTTCACCTTTGAGAATTTCTCCCGGCTGGCCGGGTACGGCATGTTCGGCTGGAGCCCGGACTACCTGATCATCCTGGCCCGCTCCCTGTGGGTGGCCTTCGTGACCACCACCATCTGCACGGCGCTGGCCTTCCCGCTCGCCTTCTTCATCGCGCGCAAGCCCAAGACCTCCCGATACGTATGGCTGACCCTGGTAATCATCCCGTTCTGGACCAACCTGGTCATCCGCACCTACGCCTGGCAGCTGGTCCTCTCCCCGGACCTGCCTATAGCCAAGTTCGCGGCCATACTCGGGTTGATTCCGGATGGCAGCCCGCTCTACCCGTCCGAGTTCGCCGTGTACCTGGGCATGATCTCCGCCTTCCTGCCTTTCGTGGTCCTGCCGCTTTATTCCAGCGTGGAAAAGCTCGACTGGTCCCTGGTGGAAGCGGCCTACGACCTCTACTCCAACCGCCGCAGGGTTTTCATGCAGGCCATTCTGCCCCAGACCTTGCCCGGATTGTCCGTGGGGGCCATACTGACCTTTGTCCCCGCAATGGGCATGTTCCTCATCCCGGACTTCCTGGGCGGGGCCAAGTACATGCTGGTCGGCAACCTGATCCAGCAGCAGTTCGGCAAGAGCCGCGACTGGCCCTTCGGCGCGGCGGTCTCCCTGGCCCTGATGGTCCTGACCCTGATCGGACTGTTCGTGTTCCGGCGCAAGGGCGAAAAGATGGAGGTCATTTAACATGTGGTCGCAACGCAAACCGATACTGATCCCGGCCGTTGCCATGGGGACCCTGGCCTTCCTGTACATCCCGCTCATGGCCGTGGCTTCCTTCTCGGTCAACGACTCCCGCTTCGGCCTGACCTGGCAGGGGTTCACCTGGAAATGGTATATGGAACTCTTCCAGAACCAGCAGATTCTCGAGGCCGTGGGCAACACCCTGCTCCTCGCGCTGGTCTCCACGGTCATCGCCACGGTGGTCGGCACGGCCATGGCTATCGGCATGAGCCGGTTCCCGTGGTCCAAGAAGACCTCGGCCTTCTTCGAATTCAACCTGTACATGCCGGTCATCACCCCGGAGATCGTGTTCGCGGGCGCGCTGGTCATCGCCTTTGCCTCCCTGCGCTACTTCTCCTCGGCGTTCGAGCCCGGCATGTTGAACATGATCATCGGACACGTCACTTTCCAGGTCGCCTTCGTGGCGCTGGTGGTTCGCTCGCGGCTCGCGGCCTTCAACAACGAGATCGAAGAGGCCTCCCACGATCTGTACGCCACGAGCTGGTACACCCTGCGCAAGGTCATCCTGCCCATGCTCACGCCGGGCATCGTCTCCGGGGCCATGCTGGCCTTCACCCTGTCGCTGGACGACTTCATCATCAGCTTCTTCACGGCCGGGCCCACCTCTGTGACCCTGCCGCTCTACATATACGCGGAAGTGCATCGCGGCATCACGCCGAAGATCCACGCCCTGTCCACGGTTGGTCTGTTGGTGACCATCGTCCTGGTCATCGCTTCGCAAAAAATTACAAACAGTTTTAATGAAAAGGAGAGAGATGATGCGTAAACTGCTTCTGGCCATCATGATGGTCCTGATGATGGTGCCGTCCGCTTTCGCGGCCAAGGAAATGCGCCTGCTCATCTGGAGCGAATACATGCCCGAGGATTTCCTGACGGATTTCGAGCAGGACACGGGCATCAAGGTGCGTGTGGAATACTATGAATCCATGGAAGAGATGGTCGCCAAGCTTCAGGCCGGCGGCAAGAACCAGTATGACGTGGTCGTCCCGTCCGACTACATCATCCCGGCCATGGTCAAGCTGGACCTGCTCAAGGAGCTGGACCACTCCAAGCTGCCCAACCTGAAGAACCTTGAGGCGACCTTCATCAACCCCGCCTGGGACAAGGACAACAAGTACACCGTCGCCTACCAGTGGGGCACCCTGGGCATGATGTACCGCAAGGACAAGCTCAAAGACTTCGACGGTTCCTGGTCCGTGATGTTCGACCCCGAGAAACGCCAGGGCGCGTTCATCTTCGTCGACTCCATCCGCGAGATGCTCGGCTGCGCCCAGTGCGCCATGGGCATGGATGTGAACACCACCGAGAAGCCTGAACTCAAGAAACTCCTCGACGCCATGCTTGAAGCCAAGAAATCCAAGTACTTTGCCGGATTCGACGTCGGCACCGGCGGCCGTTCCAAGGTCGTGGCCGGTACCGCCGTGGCCGCCATCGTGTACAACGGCGACGCCCTGCGCGCCGTGGCCGACAACCCGGACACCTGCGGTTTCGTGAACCCCAAGGAAGGGACCATCGGCTGGGTGGACAACATGTCCATCCCCATCGGCGCCCCGAACCCGGACCTGGCTTACGCCTTCATCAACTGGGTGCTCGAGCCCAAGGTCGGCGCCAAGCTCTCTAACTGGACCCAGTACGCCACCCCGAACGAGGCGGCCTACCCGTACATCACCCCCGAAGACTTCAAGAACCCGGCCATCTACCCGGAGAAGTCCTACATGTCCAAAATCCAGTTCATCAAGGACCTGGGCAAGGACAACAAGATGTACGACCAGATCTGGACCATGGTAAAGACCCGTTAATCATTCAACCCGGCGGCCGGGGGACCACACTCCGGCCGCCTTATTCATCATGCTAGACCACTATCTGCTGACAAACGGAAATATCATCACCATGGACGGCCGGGACTCTCGTGCCCAGGCTTTGGCCGTGGAGAACGGCCGCATCCTTCGGGTCGGAACGGACGCCGACATGGCCGACCTCATCGAGGCGGGCTGGCCCGTCACCGACCTTCACGGCAAGACCGTGCTGCCCGGGTTCATAGACACCCACCAACACCTCGGCCTGACCGGCCAGGTTCTGAACGGCATCGACTTCCATGGGACCAAAAGCCTGCAAACCGTATTCGACAAGGTTGGGGAGGCGGCCAAAGACGCCGGCCCCGGGGCCTGGGTCCTCGGCTACACCCTGAACGACTTCTCGCTCAAAGAGAAACGGATGCCGCTGAAGGAGGAGCTGGACGCGGTCTGCGCCGACAAACCGGTCATGATCGTGCACTCGTCCTGGCACATGTGCGCCCTGAACTCCCTGGCGCTTGAAATTTTGTCTCCGCCTGCCGATCTGCCGGGCATGGATCTCAAACCCAACGGCGAGCCCACCGGCGTGGTCCGCGACCCCGGCGCGCCCGACTTCATCTTCCCGGCCGTGTCCTCGCGCACCCCGGTGGAGGTCAAGCTTACGAGCTTCCGCAAGGCCTGCGAGGCGGCCATCAAGCAGGGCATCACTTCCCTGCACTGCCTGGAAGGCGGCGGCTTCGGCCCCGGCGACACCCGCATCGTCCATGACAACCTGGACAAGCTTCCGGTCCACGTGGTCCTTTGGAACCAGGTCATGGACGTGGACGAAACCGTGGGCATGGGCCTCAAACGCATCGGCGGCTGCATCTGCGCAGACGGAGCCATCGACGCCTACACGGCTGCCCTTTTCGAGCCCTACTGCGACCAGCCCGGCAACTGCGGTACCCTGAACTTCACCCAGGAGGAGATGGACGAATTCGTCCTCAACTCCCACAAGGCAGGCCTCCAGGTGGCCGTACACTGCGAGACCGACAAGGCCATCGAACAGGTCCTTTCCGCCATGGAAAAGGCCATAGCCGCCTACCCGCGCGACGACCACCGCCACCGCATCGAGCATTGCGAGATCCCCACTGTGGATCAGGTGGAGCGCATGGGCCGGGCAAATATTCTGGCAGGCATGCAGCCCGCCTTCATTCACTATCTGGTGGACATGGAAGACTATGAGAAGCGCTTCGGCTGGGACCGCCTGCGCTGGATGCACCCCTACCGGACCATGCTCGAAAACGGCGTGATCATGACCGGCGGCTCCGACTGCCCGGTCACCCCGCACGGTCCGCTCGTGGGTATCCAGACCGCCGTGCTTCATCCCATAGAGGAGGAGCGGCTGACCCCCATGGAAGCCCTCCGCATGTTCACCATCGACGCAGCCTACAGTGCCTTCGAGGAGGCCGAACGAGGCAGCATCGAACCGGACAAGATCGCCGACCTGGTGATTCTGAGTGCCGACCCGACTGAGGTACCCCCCGAGTCCATCCGCGAGATCAAGATCGTCAAGACCATCGTGGAGGGCAAACCGGTGGAAGACCCCCGGGACGGTCCCGCGGCCTAGCCGCCCATCCATACCCAACCGAAATCCCGAATCATCACCAGAAAAAAAACGGAGCGTCATCATGACCCGTAACATCGACGAAGCATTTAAAGAGGCGACTGAATTTATTGACATTATCACAAAGCCTGTAGGCACCGTCTCCCTGGAGGAACGCCGCCAGATCGCCACCGAGACCGTGGAGAACTTCCGCGACTACATCAACAAGGGTTTTCTGGAATACCGCAAATCCGTGACCGAGGCGGGCGAGTTCGCCGTGACCGAATGGATGGGCCAGGGGTCCATCCTCAAGGATGCTCTGGACCGCGAATACATCGACATCCTCGGCGGTTTCGGCCTGTACAGCTACGGCATCCGCCATCCCAAGATCGTTGAAGCGGTCAAGGCCCAGCTCGACCGTTCGCCCCAGTATTCCCAGGAGATGCTCGATCCCCTGCGCGCCAAGCTCGCCCGGGTCATCGCCAAGCTGACCCCCGGCGACATCCAGTACGGCTTCTTTGCCAACTCCGGTACCGAAGCCGTGGAAGGCGCCATGAAACTGGCCAAGTTCTACACCGGCAAGAAAGGCTTCATCTCCATGCTCAAGGGCTTCCACGGCAAGACCCTGGGTTCCCTGTCCCTCATGGGCAAGACCGATTACCGCGCTCCGCTGCTTCCCCTGCTCGAAGGCATGCGCCATGTCCCCTTCGGCGACGTGGCCGCCGTTGAGCGCGAACTGAAGTACGCGGATGCCGTGGGTGACGACATCGCCGCAGTTGTGGCCGAACCCATCCAGGGCGAAGCCGGAGCCATCGTGCCGCCGGACGACTTCTGGCCCGGTCTGCGCGAGGTCTGCGACAAGTACGGCGTTCTGCTCATCGCGGATGAAGTCCAGACCGGCTTCGGCCGCACGGGCAAGATCTTCGGTGTGGATCACTGGGACGTGCAGCCCGACATCATGTGTTTCGGCAAGGCGCTGGGCGGCGGCGTGGTCCCCATGTCCGGCTTCTTCTCCACCCCCAAAATCTGGGAAGTCATGGAGCCGAACCCGTTCATGCACACCACGACCACGGGCGGCAACCCCATCGCCTGCGCCTCTGCCCTGGCCGCCATCACGGTCATGCACGAAGAGAATCTGCCGGCTCAGGCCGCCCAGAAAGGCGAGTACGTCACGAAACGCCTGCAGGAACTTTCCGACCGTTACCCCGGCATTCTGGACAAGGTTACCGGCAAGGGTCTGCTCATCGGCATGCACTTCGTGGACGACGAAATCGGCTACCACGTGGCGTCCGGTCTGTTCGCTCGCGGCGTGATCACCGCGGGTACCCTGACCAACGCCCGTTGCATCCGCTTCGAGCCTGCCCTGAATATCCCCATGGAACTGCTTGACGAGGCCCTGAACAAGATGGAAGACGTCTTTAAATCGCTGCCCAGCAGCTAAGGAGGATTCCCATGAACGCAACTGACATGAAGCTTTGGATAAACGGCCAGTGGACCGACGCTGCCGACGGAGCACGGGTGGACGTGGAGAATCCCGCGACCGGCGAGACCGTGGCCACCGTTGCCAAGGCCGGAGAAAAGGATGTGCTCAAGGCCGTGGAAGCGGCCAAGACCGCCTTTGACGACGGCCGCTGGTCCGGTCTGACGCCTTCCGCTCGCTCCAAATGCCTGTGGAAGCTGGCCGACCTGCTGGAAAGCCGCATGGAGGAGTTCGCCCGCATCGAGTCCGAGGACACGGGCAAACCGTATGAATTCCTCAGCCTGGGAGCGGACCTGCCTTTCTGCATCGACAACCTGCGTTTCTTCGCCGCCGCGGCTCGTGACACTTCCGGTCACCACGCGGGCGAATTCGCCGGGGGCTACACCTCCATCTACCGCCGCGACCCGGTGGGTCCGGTGGGCCAGATCGCGCCGTGGAACTACCCCCTGCTCATGGGCGTATGGAAACTGGGCCCGGCCCTGGCCGCAGGCTGCACCGCCGTGCTCAAGCCCGCCACCCTGACCCCGCGCACCTCGCTCATGCTCGGCGAACTGACCGCCGAGGCTGGCATCCCGGACGGCGTGGTCAACGTGGTCGCGGGCTCGGTCGGGCATATCCTGACCAGCCACCCGGACATCCGCATGGTCTCCCTGACCGGAGCCACCGAAACCGGCAAGTCGGTCATGAAGAGCGCGGCCGACACGGTCAAGCGGGTGCACCTGGAACTGGGCGGCAAAGCCCCGTGCCTGGTCTTCAGCGACGCGGACATCGACCTGGTGGCCGAAAAGCTGTCCGTGGCCGCATTCTGCAACTCCGGCCAGGACTGCACCGCCGCAACCCGCATCATCTGCCACAAATCCATCGAGAAGCAGGTTTGCAACGTCATGGCCGAGGCCATGAAGAAGGTCGTGGTCGGCGATCCCTTCGATGCCGCGACCATGATGGGCTCGATGATCTCCGGCCGCCATCTGGAAATGGTCTCCGGTTTCGTGGACCGTGCCAAAGCCGACGGCGCCACCGTCCTCTGCGGCGGACAGAAGCTCGACCGTCCCGGACACTTCTACACGCCCACGGTCATCACCGACGTGCGTCAGGACTCCGAGATCGTTCAGCAGGAAGTCTTCGGCCCGGTCATCACCATCCAGACCTTCGAGGATGAAGCCCAGGCCATCGCCATGGGCAACGACGTTGTCTTCGGTCTGGCGTCGTCCGTGTTCACCAAGGACGTGGCCCGGAGCATGCGCGTGGCCAAGGCGCTCGAATTCGGCACCGTGTGGGTCAACGACCATCTGCCTCTGGCTTCCGAGACCCCGCACGGCGGGTTCAAGCAGTCCGGTTTCGGCAAGGACCTGTCCGCCGAGGCTGTTGGCGACTATCTGGTGACCAAACATGTTATGATCAATACCGGGGCCTAAAAGGGCCCCGGTCCGAACATTCAACCCCCTGCCCACGGGCAGACTGAGAGAAACATGGCGAATACCCCCGTTACCCCCATCCGCGTCCCGGTCCGCGCACCGGCCTGCGACGGGCTGTTCATGCCCGGAGAATGGGCCGAGCACGAGGCAACCTGGATGATCTGGCCTTGTAAGCCGTCGGCCTGGCCGTTCGGCATGGACAAACCCCGGCTCGCCTACGCCGAGGTGGCCAAGGCCATCAGCCGGTTCGAGCCTGTCTACATGATGTGCCGACCGGAACTCATGGATCAGGCAAAATCCCTGTGCGGCGACGCCGTAACCCTGGTACCCATGGATACACGCGACTCCTGGGCGCGCGACTCTGCCCCGACCTTCGTCATCGACGGCAAGGGCGGCGTGGCAGGTGTGGACTGGGTCTTCAACGACTGGGGCCACATAGCCCGGTACGAGGGCAAATACGACGAGCCCATGGCCCAGGCCGTGCTCGAGTATCTCACCATGCGCCGTTATGCCGCGCCCTGCATCATCGAGGGCGGCGGCATCCATTCGGATGGTGAAGGCACCCTGCTGACCACCGAACAGGTCCAGTTCGACCCGAGGCGCAACGCGGGCTTCACCAAACAGGACTTCGAGGACCTCTTCGCCGCCTACCTGGGCACGGAAAAGACCATCTGGCTTGGCGACGGACTGGAGGACGACGAGACCAACGGACACGTGGACATCCTGGCCTGCTTCGTCAAGCCGGGGGTGGTCATGGTCCACGACTGCACCGATCCCGACGACGGCAACTACAAGGTGTCGCAGGACGCCATCAAGCGGCTGGAGTCCACCACCGACGCGCGCGGCCGGTCCTTCGAGATCATCCGCATGCCCCAGCCCACGCCGCGCTACAACGGCGACTGGCGCATGGACCTCAGCTACATCAACTTCTACATCGCCAACAAGGGCATCGTCATGTCTTCCTTCGACGACCCCATGGACGAAGTGGCGTACAAGCTGATGTGCGAGGCCTTCCCCGATCACGAGGTGATCCAGCTCCCCTGTCTGGACATCTTCGCCGGAGGCGGCGGTATCCACTGCATCACCCAGCAGCAGCCCAAGGGCGCTCCGCTGCCGGTCTTTTAGGAGCGAGACATGACCAAGACCACTCTGGCCGTCACCCAGATGGCCTGCACCGACGACCTCGCCGCCAACGTGGACCGGGCCGAATCCCTGGTCCGCGAGGCGGCCGGAATCGGCGCACAGATCATCCTGCTGCAGGAACTCTTCGAGGGACCGTACTTCTGCAAGAAGCAGAAGTTCGAATACTTCTCGCTGGCCCACGAGGCGCGGACGGACGATCCGCTGCTGGCCCGGTTTTCGGCCCTGGCCAAGGAACTCGGCGTGGTCCTGCCCGTGTCCTTTTTCGAACGCGCGGGCAAGGCGTACTACAATACCATGGCCATGATGGACGCTGACGGCGAGATGCTCGGCCTGTACCGCAAGACCCATATTCCGCAAGGGCCGGGCTACGAGGAGAAGTACTACTTCAACCCCGGCGACACCGGTTTCAAGGTCTGGGAAACGGCGTTCGGCAAGGTCGGCGTGGGCATCTGCTGGGACCAGTGGTATCCCGAGACCGCCCGGTCCATGGCCCTCATGGACGCGGACGTGCTCATGTTCCCCACGGCCATCGGCAGCGAGCCCACCATGCCCGACTGCGACTCCATGCCGCACTGGCGGCGCACCCAGCAGGGCCACGCGGCCGCCAACATCCTGCCGGTCTGCGCGTCCAACCGCATCGGCACGGAAACCGACGACGACGTGACCATGACCTTCTACGGCTCTTCGTTCATCACCGACCCCATGGGCGAACTGATGGCCGACGCCGACCGGACCACCCAGGGCGTGTTCACCGCCGAAGTCGACTTCGAAGAGATCCGCAACTTCCGCACCGGCTGGGGCTTCTACCGCGACCGGCGGCCCAAGCACTACCACACCCTCCTGACCCTCGACGGGCACACCCCCGCCGACTAGGAAAGGATATTCCGCAAACAAAAAGGGCGCCCGGTTCGATCGGGCGCCCTTTTTTACCAATAATCAGTTTTGAAAGCCGCTTCGCGGTGAGAGTCGGGTGACTTCGCCTCCGGCGGGCAGGGGCTCGCCCCCCCTGCACCCCATACGTTGGGTTGATTCGTCCCCTTTACGCCTACTCCATTTTCTCACAGCAAACACTGCAACCCGCCCATGCACCACAGGCAGTGGCCGCAGGGGATGGTCGCGCCCAGGCAGTCGCAGTCGAAATCAAACGGCGCACCCTTGATGTCGTCGCACGGCACGAACGGGCAGTTGGAGCAATAGGGGTAATCGTATTCCAGAACCTGGCGGCGGAAGTCCGCGTAGGCCGCGCCCTGCCAGATGTCCACCAGGTCGTGCTCGCGGATGTTGCCGAACAGCCACGGACGCACCACTTTCTTGCCGCCGTCCAGATGGCAGGCATACTGGTGCCACAGGAACTGGCAGGGACTCACGTCGCCCCGGGAGGTGACGAAGGCCGTGCCGTCCTCCACGAAATGGCAGTGCCGCTCGTCCAGAGCCTGAAGAGGCGGCAGGCGCAGTTCCAGACCGGCGAGCCGCGCAATGTCTTCGGCCTGCCGGAACAGGCGCACGGGGGTCCTGCCGGTCTCCTCCCGATTACGGCTATCCCATTCAAGCAGTCTGGGCAGATGCACCCACACGCCGGTCGCCTCGGCCTCGCCGAGCAATCCCTTGACCAGCGCATGCAGCCGCTTTTCGCGGTCGGATTTAACGAATTTCCAGGCCACGCCGTGCTGATCGTGCAGGTCGAGTCCCTCGCTCAGGGCCGTGGCCTGCCACTTATCGAACAAGGCCGTGGCCTCGGGCGTATTGGGGTTGAACAACGACTGGTCCTGCATGGCCTGATCGTAGGGCATGACGTGGGAGACCACGGCGAAATCCAGGCCGAGTTCTCCGGCCCAGCGTATGACCAGGGGCAGCTGCTCGGCGGTGTCGCGCATGAACACGCACTCCACGCCGAGCCGCAGCGTGCGGCCATAGCGCTCCCCGGCCTCGCGCAACAGCCTGAACGCGCGCTCAAGCCGAGCCGCTCCGGTTCTGCCGTGCAGCTCGCCGCTACCGCCGGGAGCCCCCTGGCCGCCCATCTCCAGAGTATCCACCGAGACGCAGAAGGTGTCCACGCCTGCTTCGACAAGGCTGTGAGCCAACGCCTCGGTGACCAGCAGCCCGTTGGTCTGGAAACCGATCCAGCCGGACTCGGGCATGGTCTTGCGGGCGAAGGCTGCCATGGCGGCAAGATCGGGGTTGAGCAGCGGCTCGCCGATACCGTTCAGGACCAGCGCCTCGCACCGGGCCAGGGCCGGGCCCAGACGGGTAAAAGCTTCCAGATCAAGGTCGGTTTCGGGAATAAAACTGTCCGGGGCGGTCTTGACGCACATGGCGCAACGCATGTTGCACCGCGTGGTCACCTCCACCTGAATACGCAAGGGAAAGGACGGCTCCGGTTTGGGAGCGGCAGGAGCCGAAAATGTTTGTGGACGGTTCATGGCAGGCGATTCCATCGGGTTTGGTCGGGGGAAATGCCTGTATACGGAAAATAGTCGGCGCCGTCGAGAGTCTGCCCCGCTGGGGGCGGCAATTCTATGAGCGGACAGTCCTGGACAACCCTTCCACCGAAGCGTCTATGAACTCGTCCAGCGTGGGGCCGTCGGACTCGCCGATAAGCCGATTGACCTCTCGTCCTTCATGAAACAGCAGAAAGGTTGGCGTGCCCTTGACCGCGAAACGGTCCGTGGCCGTGTCCAGATAGTCCGCGTTGTACAGGAAGCACCTGACGGATTCGCCGTGGGTTCGGCAGGCCGATTCCAGCACCGCTACCTGTCCGGAATACTTTTCGTTTCGTTTCAGAAAGGCGACCAATAGAGGGCCGTCCCCGTTCTGCAGTTCTATATCTATGGCTTGTGGCTCGATAGTCTTGATCATGCGCATGTTTTCACTCCTCCCCGGGCCGCGTACGCGGAGGTCCGCAGTCCGGGCTTGCCTTGGAACATAGCAGGGAGCGGTCTGTGTTGCATTACATCAACACGTTAGTATGGTTATAAATTTACATGGAAAGGTTGTTATGAGTGCTTTGAACCGCCGGGATCAGGCGTCCAGGCCCAAGGCCTTGAGCTTGCGGTACAAAGTGGCCCGGTGAATACCCAGCCTGCGGGCGGCCTGAACCTTGTTGCCCCCGCATTCGTGGAGCACGGCCAGGATGTCATCCCTGCCCGGCTTGCGCGGCATGAACGAGAGAGGAAAGCCAGGCTCCGCAATCGGTACCGGGGCGGGTTCCGGAATCACGTTCCGGATATGATCCACCAAATCCTTGCGGATATGCCTGAGCTCCACGATCTTGCCCGGTGAGAGAATGCAGGCGTGTTCCAGGGTGTGCTTGAGCTCGCGGACGTTTCCCGGCCAGGAGTAGGACAGGAGCAGGTCCATGACTTCTTCGGACACTCCGTCGAAATGCTTGCCGAAGTTTTCCGCAAACATGGACAGGAAATGGTCTGTCAGCATGGGGATGTCCGCCTGACGGTCCCTGAGCGGCGGCAGGGTCACGGGCATGACGTTGAGGCGGTAGTACAGATCCTCGCGGAATGAGCCCCGGCGCACGGACTCGCGCAGATCGGCGTTGGTGGCCGCGATGATGCGCACGTCCGCGGTATAGGTCCGGGACTCGCCCACTCGCTCGTACTCCCGGCTTTCCAGAAAACGCAGCAGTTTGAGCTGCAGCATGGGAGAAATGTCGCCGATCTCGTCCAGGAACAGGGTGCCGCCCTGAGCCGCCTGGATACGCCCGACCTTGTCCCGGACCGCACCCGTAAAGGCCCCACGCACATGGCCGAACAGCTCGCTTTCGAGCAGGCTCTCGGACAGGGCCGAGCAGTTGACCTTGATCAACGGCTTGCCCGCGCGCACCCCGCCGTAGTGCAGGGCCTCGGCTGCCAGCTCCTTGCCGGTACCGGACTCGCCCAGAATGAGCACGATGGAATCCAGGGACGAAAGCTGTTCCAGGAGCTGGTAGATGTCCTGCATGGGGCCGCTGCGGCCCACGATCCCCCGAAAACCATGACGCTGCTGCAACTGCTTCTCCAGGTCCGCGATGTGGGAGATGTCCCGCACCACGAGCACCGCGCCCGCATGCCGCCGATCCTTGTCCACCAGGGGCGAGCAGTTGATCTCGACCATGCGCTCGCCCATGGACGCGGTCTTCAGCTCGATCTCGTAGCCGTGCACCGGCTTGTCCGTCTTGAGGACCTGTTGCAGCACCTGTACGCAGGGGTTGCCCGCGTCCCGGACCACGTCCTCGAGCCGACGCCCCCTGGAACGCTCCCCCTCGAACCCGAACAGGCTCTTGGCCGCATTGTTTGTGGCGATGACGGACAACCCGGAGTCCACCGTCATGATGGCGTCCGGGATGGAGGCGAAGGTGGCCTCCAGATTCAACCGGTACTGTTCCTTTTCCTGAGTGGCCTGGGCCAGGGCGCTCTCGGCGGCCTTGTGCTCGGTGATATCCCGGCCCACGGCCTGAATCTCGATAACCGAGTTGCGGTCGTTGAGCACGGCCCTATGGGTCCACGATATCCAGCGTTCCTCGCCGTCGGGACGGATGTGCAGAACCTCCCGGTCGAGTACAGGACGGGACGGATCAAAATGTTCGAGCCACTCGGTCAGCACGCGCCGGTCCATGGACCCCATGGAGGAAAAGAAATCACTGCCCAGCACGTCTTCCTCGTCCTGGTCCACGAACCGTTCGAAAGCATTGTTCACGAAGGTCAGCTTGCCGTCCGGCCCGTAGCGGCAGATCAGCTCGGTCTGGTCCTCGACTACGGCCCGGTACAGCCGCGCGCCCTCGCGCAGGGCCTCCTCGACGATCCTGCGCCGGGAGATGTCCTGGGCGTAGAGTATGCACACGTCCCGGCCCGCGTTGGTGAAATAGCTCATGGAGAGTTCCACCGGGAGCGAAGCGCCGTTCTTGCGCTTGAGGTAATCGTAGGAGACGCGCTTGCCGCCCTGGCTCATGGCGGCCATGATCTGCTCCGGATGGGCCACCAGATCCTGGACGGCCATGCCGCGCACTTCGGCCGCGTCGTAACCCAGCACACGGCAGGCCGCGTCGTTGCATTCCATGACCGTACCCCGCTCCCTGTCCGCGAGGATGATGGCGTCCGAGGCTCCGGCAAACACGCTGCGGTACTGCTTCTCGCTCTCGGCCAGCCCCACTTCGCCGCGCCGCTCGGCGGTGATGTCCCGCAGGGATACCACGAAGCCGGACAGGGTTTCCCCCTGCATCACCGGACGCACGCGGGTCTCAAGCACCATGCCGCTGCGGTGCTCCTCCAGCCGGGCGGCCTCGCGGGTCGTCCGCGCCTTGGCTATGGCGCCTTCGTGCAGGTTGGCAATGGCATCCGAAAAAAATGAAGGATAATAACGACCTTTGCACTGGCCGACGCCCCGGCCCAGCAGACTCTCCACCGGCCCGCTGGAATCGAGGACCAACGCTTCGTCGTCCAGCAGGAAGACGACCCCCTCGTCGGCGTTGAGCACGGACTTCAAAAACGCCTGGGCCGATGCAAGCCGCTCCTCCTGCAGCATGGCCGTGGACCGCAGCTCGTTCTCGGCCAGGCCGAGGCGGACAAGCATCTCCAGCTGGGATCGGACCACGGGCTTTTGCAGATAGGCCATGGCCCCGCAGTCTCGGGCCAGACGACCGGGGTTGTCGCAAGAGGAGGAAATGAGCAGGATGACCGGAGTGATCAGACCGAGCCGGGCGGCCTCGTGCACCAGGGAGCCGCCGTCATCCTTTTCGCCGTGGGCGGCCAGGACCAATGCAGGTCCTCCGCGGGCCATGAGCGCGGCAGCAGAGGCCGGGCTGGAGGCGGTCTCCACCTGGTAGCCTCTGGCCTCGAGGATGTCCTTGATCAGCGCACGTATGGAGGCGTCGCCGTCGGCGACGAGGATAGTCGAACTCACCGGCATATCTCCTGGAATGACCCATACATCACTTGCCCGTCGAAAACCAGCCCCGTACCATGGGCATCCCTTTTTGGCTGTTCATTTCCCTTTTCTGGGTGTATAGCCCCAACTATGGTGGAGTCTTATCCATAACTCAGGAGGATAGTATGTCATCTTTTACCGAAGCCGATCTGCCCGTTGATGTCCATCATGGAGAAATGATCACTCTCTCGGATGGAACCTCGGTCAGGTTCGAATCCAACGGAGAGGCCAAGGATATCATGGTCAACGACGGATTTGCCCCGGCCTGCACCCTCTTCCCCGGCAACGACTTTATCGTCGAAACCAGCAACGGAAACTACAAGGTCACCTGTGATTTCGGTGACGTCATGCACGTTGAAAAAATCTGATTTACCGGCCGCGTCCGCTTTGCGGGCGCGGCCAACCAACCGTTTCCACCCCCCGCCCGCAACTGCGGCCCGCCTGTTATTATTGTGGCCGAGCCTGACCGGAGCCGATGACACGAGGACCATTTCCTGCTAGTATTGGATCATTGTCGTTCACCACAATCGCCAGCCAGACCAACAGGAAGGGAGGAGCGGCTATGGCCAAGATACTCATCGCTGAAGATGACCGCATATCCCAAAAGCTCGCCGCCAAGATTGTTGAAGAATTGGGGCACATAGCCTTTGTCAGCCCGAACGGGAAACACGCCTACGAAACACTCGTGGCGAACAACGACATAGACCTGTTGTTGACCGACATCATGATGCCCGAGATGGACGGACAACAACTGATTAAGACCTTGCGCGGCGATCAGCAATTCAACGATCTGCCGATCATCATCATGTCCGCCGTGGTCGGTATCAGCGACATATCCAACCTGCTCAAGCTCGGAGCCACGCTGTTTCTGGCCAAGCCGCTGGAGCGCGAAGAGCTGCAGGGGTACATCAGCCGATGCATCGGAGACGGCGGCAGGCATCTCCAGAACTGATCAAGCCTGACCGACATCCGATTCTGGCGACTTCCATTCCCGGGAAAAAATCGCTACATCCCTGTGGGACGCGACCCGTCGGGCCGCACTCACATACCCAAACACAACCAACGGGAGCGATATGAAAATCCTGCTGCAATCCCTTTTCGTCTGCGCCGTTCTGGTGCTGCTCGCCTGTCCGGCCGCCCAGGCCCAGGACCCCGAAAACACCCTGTACCTGGACCTCGCCGACGGGCGGGTCGTCATCGAGATGCGCCCTGACCTGGCCCCCAAACACGTGGCCCGGATCAAGGAACTGGTTCGCATGAAATTTTACGACGGCATTGTCTTTCATAGGGTCATAGACGGTTTCATGGCCCAGACCGGCGATCCCACCGGCACCGGCCGCGGCGGTTCCGGCCAGAACCTGCCCGCCGAGTTCAGCAACGCCACGTTCAAGCGCGGCACCGTGGGCATGGCCCGCGCATCGGACCCCAACAGCGCGGACAGCCAATTCTTCATCTGCTTCGCACCGGCCCCGTTCCTGGACGGCCAGTACACGGTTTGGGGCCAGGTCACCTCGGGCATGGAGTTTGTGGACAAGATCAAGAAAGGAGTCGGCCAGAGCGGTATGGTCAGCAATCCGGACAAGATCGTCAGCATGCACGTGGCCGCCGACGTCAAGTAGACGCCCCGCTCCGCATCAAGAAAAGGTCCCCGGTTCAACCAAGAACCGGGGACCTTTTTTGTCGTTATCGGGCAGCCCTGGGGACGGGGAGGTCCC